>JAHJMH010000080.1 GCA_018821425.1 Nanobdellota archaeon | reverse complement strand
TTTACTCCTGATGTTATACAATTTAATAGGAATCTAACTGAATGGTTGATTGAATACAACTTCTATCGACCCCATAATTCATTAAACAACGAAACACCGATAAAAATTACTAAAGTGTTACCTATGTACCCGTCAGGTACAGGGGCTTGACAAATATATTTTATATTGTTATAATTATAGCAGAAAAATTGAAGTGGTTCTTTTAGATAGGCAAAAATAAATCCCAACAAATTCAAACTGAAAGGAGAGAAAAGATGAGAATTGAAGAAATCAAAAGTCAGGCCGAGAAGAAACACAACAAAGGCGAAAGTTTGTATGACGGGGGTTATTCCAGAATCGAAAACACCAAAGAAGGAGATGGCTTTGTCGTTTACGATGTCGTCTACAAAAACTGCAACAAAGGCGGCGTACGGAATTCCGGGATAACTATGTGGGAAGGAATCTTTGCTTCCGATGGCATGAAAGAAATTGAGGTCAAACCCCTTTCTTTATGGCGAAACGGCGAAAACGCAAACAATGATCGTCCGTGGCTCCGTTTCGGTGTTATTGAAATAAAAGGAAAGCAACTTGTTCTACGCAACTATCATGATGGCAGAATCGAAGTCCATGACATGGATTTCAACGAAGCAAAAGCTTTTCTGGTGAAGGAAATGACCGGTTACGAATGGGCATTGGAAACCGCGAAGACCAAAAGTGATTTTTATGGTTTGGTTTGCCGAAGCGCTTATGATGTTTTGCGCAACTCAAACCCACGCGGATCAAACAGCATAGATACATTCGTAATACGCGGCGGTGAATCACGAGGGGCTGGCAAAACCGAAAATTGGCCCAAAGACAAATATGTGCCAATCAGTGAAATCGAGAACGACGAAACCATTGTCTTGATCGGCACAGAATGTCTCTACGGAGATCCGGTGCGTTACAGAGTTTTTACTGGGAAACTCCAAGAAAAAAGAGCCAAGGAAATCATGGTATTTCCTGAAACTCGAAGGACTGTAACGCGGATTAAGATTTTCCCTAAGGAAAGGGAAGTCAAGCATCAGCGGTACGAAGGCCACGACAGTAAAGAAAACAAGAGTATTTATTCGACCATGAGAAAAGTTGGGTTTTAAAAGGCAAAACAGGGAGGTGCCTAATAACAAAACCTCCCTCCCTTTCAGAGATTTTAAGAAATTAAAAAATTGAAATTTCTGAAAGGGAAAAATCCCAAAAGTTCTTTGAATAAAACTTAAAAGGAGGATGTGAAAATGGAAGATATACTTTTTTCAATTTTGGACGCTATGGCAAGTAAGGAAGCAGAGGGGGTAAAGTTTGTCAATCTATGTAATCCTAGTGACGAAAAAAAGATTGGCGAAGCATTTGTAATCAACCCTGAAAACCCTTTAATCTTGGTTGGTTTTGATGACAAGGAAAGGCTGAAAGATAATTTGAAACTGACCACAATTCTGGCTCGTCCTCGTTGCGCCTATGTCAAACTTCCCTGTAAATTGGAAGATTTACATGAGGCAGTCAAGGAAGTGAAAGCAGAATCTCGGAAGCAGATGGCTGTTGCCCTTGAAAAAGCTACAGAGCTGGAGGAAACAAAAAAGCAAGTGTGGTACATCAAACATCTCAACTGTTACAGAGAGGGCGACGCGGAACAGATCCGGAAGTTGGCGGAAGAAAGACTCAACTGGGTAGGCACCGGCGAGGAAATCATGAAGCGTTTGGCTGAATTTCGACCGGAACGAGAGATAGCGAAACATTTCAGCGGCACGGCGATTCCCGGAGTATTCTGTGATGTAGAAGGAACACTTCTGGATTGGAATGGTAACCTCAACCAAGAAGTTGTCGTAATGCTGGAAAAGCACGAAGCCGAAGGAAAAGCCGTCAGTCTCTGGAGCGGAGGAGATCCCAAGGAAATCTTGCCGAAGATCAAGGGCATCAAATGGCCGTTTCTGTCAAAGTACGACTTCGAAGGCTGTACTATGGAAATAGTCATTGACGATGTCCCAGCAGCGAAACTCAAGAAGGACTACGAGATTCAGGCAAAGCAGTATGTCCATTGGAATCCTTACGGAATCTGGAACTGAAAAGCCCTCCTTCCTTAACAAAAACCCAAACCAAAAGCCCAAAGGTCAAAATGACCAGAGGGCTTTTTCTTTTTTCCAATATCCGCCCAGATTGTTTCGGCAAGCGGACAAAAAATTTCCTCCCCCAGACCCCCTCCATTTTTTGCCCGCGAGCCATTTAGAAAGCCCGCCGCCTCTCGCGCTTTCAGCGCGAGGCTTGACCGCCGTAGGCGGCTGGCGGCGGGCGTCAGATCAAGTTTCGTTTCTTAGATTTGTGAATTAGATTTGGTAAGATGATTGTAAAAGTTTGTGGCCGATTAACTTGGTGAGCGTGGAACAAAGTTAGAACTTGGTATTTTAATAGACTGCCTAATTCCCTGCCCTCCTCCATAAATTAAAATTTTAATTAAACCATACAAAAAAACCATCTTAGAAAAGATGGGTTTTTTGTTTTATGTTCGTTATATAACAACTTACTCTCCATACAACACCTGAATTCCTGAAATATCGCCTGTTCCCAAAGTTTGCTTTTTCGTTTCTCCATATCCGCTATATCCATACATTGTTAATTCTGCGCTTTTCGACACATACAAATCAGCTAATCCATTGTGCCCGAATTCATGGGTGGCAATATTTTGGAGATCCATCTTTTCAGATTCACCGCTTAGGCTCCAATTATATTGCATATTAAACACTACATCAGATTCTACTATTTCCTTAGTTGTCCGATAAAACCAAAATGAATTCATTGCGATAATTCCATCGCTTCCAAGATTGTCCCACATTACTAAATTTGTATTATCGTATCCAACAAATGTTTTATCACTTGTTCCAATTGCGCCAAAAAGTTCAAAATCCCCAGTAATTGCAGTATCCCATGTATCCAAACTTGCGCCTAAAGTTGTCATTACAGCATCATCACCTAATCCGCTATCATCAGGATTTACTTCATATTGCATAGTATTAGCCCACTTTATCCCTCTAAACAATAATTTATACATATCTACCTTATCATCAACAACAGGTTTAGGTCTTGCCGCAGATTTAGATCCTTTCGCATAATGAACAAAAGCATATCCATCCACAACTTTTCCTTTATTCATTGATTCTCCAAGATAAAAAACTCCTGGAGCAACTTGCGTAGCGTTTTCTAGAAGATCAATTTTTTGATTTTTCTTTTGATTTTTCCCAGCCGCACCAACGCTTCCAACCAAACCAATAGTCAAAATTATCGCAAGTAGTATCAAGCCCTTTATCATCTTGTGTATCATTTTCTAAACTCCCTATTTTCAAAACTGGCATCGATAAGCTCTTTGGTATATAAATCTTTAGGCCGCTCAAAGATAC
>JAHJMH010000079.1 GCA_018821425.1 Nanobdellota archaeon | reverse complement strand
TTTGCAGCGTAGCTTTTCTTTTTCTAAAAGAAAAGCCCGTTTGTAAAAAAGAAACCCAATGGGCACGGAGGGAATCGAACCCCCGCCTGCTGCTTTCCCGTTCTTCCTAATGCCGAAGGCGCATATCTGGAAGGGTGACGATTAGGGAAACCTCGGTTTCCTTACCTCTGGAGGCAGCCAGACTACCATTATCCTACGCACCCTTCTAATACTCAACAGAGAAACCTTTAAAATCTTTTCCGGTTTTGAGTTTTAATGGATAAAAATCAGATTCTTAAAGAGACAGAAAATTATATTCGAAATGAAATGGGTGAAGAATCCACCGGTCATGACTGGTTTCATATAGAACGAGTCCTTAACAATGCGACTAAGATTTCAGAGAAAGAAGGGGGCGATCTCTTCATCATCAAAATGGCAGCATTACTGCACGATATCGGAGACCCAAAACTCTACGACGGGGATAAAACTGCCGCGAGAAGAATTGTCGGTGACTGGTTAAAGCAGATGGGTGTTGAAGGAGATTATTACGACTCCATCCTTAATATAGCTGAAAATATTTCTTTTTCTAAATCCCTTGAGAATAAAGATATTGAAAAAACCAAGGAGTTTATGATTGTTCAGGATGCAGATAGATTGGATGCAATTGGTGCAATCTGCATAGCAAGAGTTTTCCATTATGGTGGAAGCAAGGGGAGAAAAATATACAACCCTTCAATAAAACCTAGAGCACTTACCTCCAAAAATTATAGTGGGGGAATCAATGAGAGTAGAGATTCTTTCAGTCACTTTTACGAAAAAATAATTCTTTTAAAGGACTTGTTAAATACCCCTACCTCCAAAAAGATTGGCGAAAAGAGACATAAGTTCATCGAGGTTTATCTTGATCAATTTCTTAATGAATGGAACTCTGAAGATTTTTAATGCTTTTCTATCTTTGTCTATTTTGAAACTCAAATATTAACCAAGAACCCTGCACGATTTTACTCGGTTATCAGTTATTTCCCAACGAGCGAGCACAGCGATCCAAATCTTTCAACCAGCCAACCGTTCCATTTCTTGAATTTCTTCTCCAGAAATCGCAGCGCCCTTAAACTTCAGCGCGTAAAGAAGCGCGTCAAGTGCGTTCTTACCTTTGAAAGGAAGTATCCCTTTTTTATAGGCAACATAAATCAACTCCGGCGACCGAATAATGCTAAAATCTTTGAACCGGTCCAGACTTTTCCCATTAGACTCAATTTTAACATGAAGTTTTTTCCCAAGAAATTTCTTAAGATTCTCTGGTTTCTCTGCAAGAACTCTCGTCGTTCTTTCGTCAATTACCATAACGTTCTTTATATTTTTCTCACGAAGAATTCTGCTCAACGCAAGCCCCGAGGCTTCGCCTAAATCCATTATGTGCAGGTCTTTCCCATTAGCACTAAATGCCGAGTTCGCAAAATCAAGAATTTCCTGCGTCATTTTTGAAATTTCTCCATCTTCGATTCCCATAGAACCCGGAAGCTCAAGAACTTTTTCATTAAGGAGTTGATTCAACTTTAACGCTTCAAGTTGGAATCTTTTAATTTTCAACGGTCTATCAATAATTTCTTCTTTTATCTGGGCAGTTATGAGAAACTTTCCCCCAAAGATTTTCTTAAGGTCTCTTAGTATGTCCGTTATCCCATTCATCGAGAAACTTATCAACGCTCCTGAGTCGAAGATGATTGCTTTGTTTGTTTCGTTGGTCATTTTTTATATTTCTTCAAAAGTTTATTTAGCGATTTTATTAATGGCGCTCTCCAATCCTTTTCTAATTGTGTTCTTATTAATTTGACTTCTTCCTTAGCATTTAATGATAGCTTCATCTTCTCTAACTCTCTTATTTTGTTAAGAATAATAAAATCTTCTTTTTTCGGCATAGGATAATTCTTTTTTTCATAGGGAGTTAATTCCACATTATACTTATTTTCTCTAAACTTTTTTATCATCCAAAAATATCCATAGCAAGTTTAATTCTGGTCTTCACTCCGACGGTTTTGTTTTCGGGAGCATCGGACATGCCTTTCTCGCCGGCATAACTTGCAAGCTCGTAAAGCGTAATGCCGAGAAGATTCGCGGTCGTCTCCATCGAAGTTCCGTGATCATAAATCTTGGAAGCCTTGTTAATGCTCGCTCGCCTAAAAACTTCCTCAATGCTCGTCTTTAATCTCCCCGAAAGTTTTCCGATGGCGCTCCTAATCACCTTTATGTTTTTCCGATAACCTTCGTCGTCATTTTTCTCAATTGAAATTATAATATTATCCAATGCATTAAGATAAATTTTGTAGAATTCTTGCCAGCCCTGCATCTCTTTGTAATTTCCTCTTTCAATTATTTTTCCCAAAGAATAAACCACGACCGCCGCAGCGATATTGTCAGGGTCCTGAGTCAGCGCCGCAGTGTTCGTCGTTTGATTGCTCAGATTGCTAACCTTTCCAGAGTCCCCGCGAAGAACCGCTTCTTTCGTTTCCTTAAATATTCTAAGCACATTTTCCCTCTCTTGCATAATTGAAATTAGGAATTCACATTAATAAATGTTTTTAGATTGCGAATAAAGTGAGCTAAACTTAGTTTTTCTACCAGTGTAGTTTATTTTTTCTAAAAAGAAACCCAGTGTTAACTTTTTATATTCTTTTTTCATTAACAAAAGATGAGACAAGCAATTCTCGACACAAGTTTTATTCTGATTTGTGTAAAACAGAAAATAGATTTTTTCAATTACCTTTTTGAAGAAGGAATAAAACCGATTATTCCACTGCAGACCATTTCTGAACTGAAATGCCTCGACGCTGAACTCGCTTTAAAGATTCTTGAAGGAAATAAATTTCAGACCGTTCGTCTTCCCGGAAAAGACGCCGACAACGCGATAATAAAATTCGCTAAAAAAAATCCAGAAGCAATTGTCGCCACTCTCGATGTCGGCTTGAAAAAGAAAATCAAAAATAGGAAACTTGTCATAAGAGGCAAGAAAAAGTTGGAGATTATCTGATTTAGTTTTTTCTACCAGTGTAGTTTCTTTTTTTCTAAAAAAGAAACCCAGAAGTAACCTTTTTAAACCAACTTTAACTATTTTTTTTAGTAAAATGTTCTACTTAACTGAAGTTGAGGATTATGTGAGAGTCGAGCCGAAGCTTTTCGGTTTGCCTACCCTGGAGGCTGTCGATAAGCAACTTAGAGAATCTTATGCGAACTACTACGACAAGGAACTCGGAAAAGTCGTCGTCGTGATTGACGTTCTTGGCGTCGGTGACGGAGTTATAATTCCTGGTGACGGAGCCGCATATTACAACACAAAATTTAGACTTCTTGCATGGAAACCCGAGATGAATGAACTCGTCTACGGATCAATTTCAGAAATCGCAAGCTTCGGTGCCTTCATCAACCTCGGCGTTATGAGGGGAATGATTCACATAAGTCAGACAATGGAAGATTATGTAAGCTTCAGTAAGACGAATACTCTAACCGGAAAATCCACAAAGTGCGTTCTAAAACAGGGCGATCTTTGCACGGCTCGTATTGTTGCGATAAGTCATAAGGGAGACGAACCAAAAATCGGACTCACTATGAGGCAACCTGGACTTGGAAAAATAGAATGGATAAAAGAAGACGCTGTTAAGCGTGAAACTGATGCCAAAAAAGCAATAGCCGCTGAAGCTAAAACAGTTAAAAGCAAAGCCGGAAAAGGGGGAAAGAAATAATGGCAGAAAGATTATCAAGATATGAGTTGGGAATGATTAAGAAGGTGCATGACCAAGCGCACTATACTTGTGTAAGCCCAGATTCTTTGGCTCAACAGATGCAAAGAGTATGCTTACTTTCAAATGATTCAAGATTTAATCTTGCTCAAAGAATTAAACAAATTGAAGGGGAATTAGACAATTAAAATGGCAAAGAAAAAAGCTTGCAGAATATGCAACACAATTTATGAAGGAGACAAATGCCCAAAGTGCGACTCCAAAGAATCCATTGAAGGTTTCAAGGGAAGGGTTGTTATTTTAGATCCGGAGAAATCAGAGATTGCCAAAAAACTTAATCTAAAAGATAAAGGAAATTTCGCCATCAAAACAAGATAAAATGAAAATCAGTCCTGAACCAAATTTAAGGGAATTTGACTATCAAGCAAATTTAGGGGAGGTTGAAGGTCAAGGAACCTAGGTTCCTTACCGTGTCTTACCATGGAATTAAAAATTACCACCGAAAAGGAAAATGCTTTGTTCAATCGAAAGGAAATTACGGGAACGATGGATTCAGAAATAACGCCAAGCCGCGCTGATACCCTTAAAAGTTTATCTGAAAAATTCAAAGTCCCTGAAGGAAACATAAAAATAAAAGGGATAAACGGAAAGTTCGGTTCAAAGACATTTCGCATTGAAGCGAACATCTATTCTTCTGAAGAAGACAAAGATAAAACAGAATTGAAAAAGAAGAAAGATGCTCCAGCTCCAGTGAAACAAGAAGAGGCGAAGCCTGAAACTGCGTCTGGAGAAGTCGCGACGCCGCCTGCTGAATCGGAACAGCCAAAAGAGGGCGGAGCATCAAGTGAACCTGCAAAAGAAGAGCCAAAGGAAGAAGCTAAGCCAGAAGAAAAACCTGCTGAAGAATCAAAGCCCCAAAAAGTTAAAGGGGAGGCTGCTGAATAAAAATGGCTAAAGGAAAATCAGCACCACAAGGGAAAAAACCGCACAAGAATAAACCGACAAGTAAGAAATACAGTAAGTATAAAATAGAAGGCGATAAAGTCACAAGAGAAAGATTCTGCCCAAGATGTGGTCCCGGCGTTTTCCTAATGATTACAAAAGAAAGATCTTATTGCGGAAAGTGCCATTATTCTGAATTCCAAAGCAAGAAAGGAAAACCAGAAGTGACTGAAGAGAAGAAAGAATAATTTTGTGAATATAAACTTGGGCAAGAAATTAAATAATTAAAATCTTATTAAGCCCACAAATAAATAATTTTTTTCAAATTAATATAACCCTAGAAGATTCTTCGAACCGTCAAAAAGATAGTCCGAAGCATCTCCTGGGGAAAAAGAGGTGATAAGAAATAGAGTTCTCTATACTATATAAATCTTTTGGTTCTGTTACTCTTAAAAAATGACATTCGAGGATTATACTTTAGTAGTAATCTCAGTTATCACTTTCCCATGGATTAGGCACTACTTCTTTTAATCCTTAGGCACTACGCCCGAGCTTTCCAGGCTTAGATTTATAAAAACTCGCGGGTTATAAATTTAATGGATGAAAATTCTAATGAAAAACCTCGATTTGATGTAAAGCAAGACCAAATCCACGACCTTTTATTTAACCGGGAAGTCGGTTGGCAGGAAATAATCTACGATTTAATCAATACAGAGCAACTTGACCCTTGGAACATAAACATTCTCCTCTTGAGCGATAAATACTTAGAGAAAGTTCGCGCTTTTGAAGAAGCCGACTTTTTTGTTTCAGGAAAAGTTCTTCTCGCCGCGGCGCTTCTCTTAAGAATAAAATCGGAAATTCTATTAAATAAATACATAAAGAGCATAGATGAAATACTTTTCGGGAAAAAAGAAACCGTTCCTGCCCGCGTCCTCGAAAGAATTGAATTGGATGAATTAATTCCTGAATTAATTCCAAAAAGCCCTTTACCAAGATTCAAAAAAGTGACTTTGCAAGAACTTATGCTGGCTTTAGACAAAGCGATTGTAACAGAAAACAGAAGAATAAAAAAAGAAATCGTGAATAAAAATGCCCTTAGAGAAACTGCATTCTCACT
>JAHJMH010000078.1 GCA_018821425.1 Nanobdellota archaeon | reverse complement strand
GGCAGCAGGTTTAATTGGATTAGCATCTTCAAGAGCAAATGCTGCAGAAAGTAGAGAAACACTCACAGGAAAAATTACTGAACTAGGAAGAAAGATTCAAATTACTCAAACAAGGATTGATTCTGCTGTGGCAAGAGGAGACACCACAGGTGTTAAGGGTGCAGGATATAATCAGGCAAAGAGATTGGTTGAAGAAATGAGAACGGAGCGAGAGTCTCTTGTTAATGAAGTTCAGCGTGTTCAACCTTCTCCAGCAAGCGCGGATACCCTTCAAGGTAATAGTTCTCCAGGCAGTTCTTCGAGCAGAGCAAGGGGAACAAGGAAATTTACAATTGATGGTTATTTCGGAAAAGGTGGCAGCGCTGGGGCGAGAGTCGGCACTGGACTTTTCGGTCCTGTTTCAGTTTGGGGCAGCGTCGGAAAAAGCGGAAATAGAGTCGCTTCAGAAGTTAATGTTCCATTGCTGAGCGGAGGATATGCCGGCGGGACGAGAACTGAAGTTGGAGACATTTCCTACGGCGGGGGATTAGAAGTAGACTTAAACCCAACGGGAAGAGTAGGATTATTCTTAGGCGCGGGACTTATGAAGAACGGTTACAAAAATGAAACTGTAGAGGGCATTTATTCTGAGAACGGAACTGCTACTAAGGGCGGAAATCCTGTCTCTGGAGAAAGTGGAAGTTCAAGCGCGGTAAGTTTTTATGGCGGTGGAAAGATTAACTTTAGTCCAAAAGTTTCAGCTAGGCTTTTAATCGGAAAAAACGGAAGAGATGGTTTTGTGGGAGCGGGACTTCAATTTACCCACAAAAAAGAAAAATGAAAACACCTCGAAAATGAAACAAAAATTAATAATAACGATTTTAGCAAGCTTGTTCTTGGTTCTCTTAATTAGTTCGGCTAGCGCAATCGCTGTTACAGGTTCATGGAAGGATGGAAATAATGTAATAAAAAAAGGAGAAAGCATTACCCTTTACCCTACATTTATCAGTGTGAATCTGCCGATGACGATAAGCATCAAGCTTGAGGATTCGAATGGAAACTTTATCCGTGATATTTTGCCAGAAAAAGAAGTGAACGCAAAACAACACGTAACGGCTTATGAAATAAAAGAAGATGCCTACAAGAACGTGGGCGCATTCAAGGTGGTTCTTTCCGGAAGAGACAGCGCGAGTCCAGGCGAGGAAACTTTATACTTTACTGTTAACCCAAACAATGTTCCTCCTGCGATAAATCACGCTCCTGTTGCGGGTAATCAGAATGTTAAAGTTGTAAAGAATACGCCAATAACATTAACTCTTACCGGAAGTGACGCCGATGAAGATCCCTTAACATACTTAATTGTGTCTGATCCTGAGAAGGGTGTTATTTCTGGGTTGGATTCTTTTACAGGTAAATTGACTTATACTCCGAATAAAGATTTTGTAGGAGATGATTCATTCACATTCAAGGTAAATGACGGGAATATAGACAGCAATAATATTGTTACAGTTTCAATAGATGTTAAGAATGTTGAAACTCCCACTACAGAAAATACAGCACCAAGAATAACTTCTACTCCTGTTTTAGAAATTGTTGAAGGTCAAAATTACAATTATCAAGTTACTGCTGAGGATGATGACGGAGACGACATTACTTTTGAATTTTTTGGACCTAGCTGGCTTTCAATGGATTCTGAAAATTTAATTAAGGGTACTGCCCCTTTGGTTGATGCTAATCAAGGTTACAATTTTGGAGTAAAAGTTTCTGACCCTTCTAAAGCATTCACCTACATGATATATTCTTTGAAGGTTATAGATTCTGAAGGAAGCAACAACGCGCCTGTGGCTTCGAGCAGAAATTGGGAAGTGAATAAGAACACGCCAAAAAATATAACACTTATTGCACAAGATGCGGACGAGGATTCTTTAACATACTCAATTGTGGTTAATCCTGTGAATGGAGCTCTTTCAGAATTTGATTCAGCAACGGGAAAGGTAACATACACTCCTAAGAAAGATTTTGTAGGAAGTGATTCATTTACATTCAAGGCAAAGGACGGAAAGGTATATAGTGGTCTTGCGATAATTTCAATCGTTGTTAAAGAAGTTTCTTCCCCTAAGAACAACGCGCCAGTTATAACTTCAACTCCAGTTGTGGAAGTTAACGAGAGACAAGCTTATAGTTATCAAGTTACTGCTACCGACGCTGAAGGAGACGTACTTAGTTATGTTCTCTTTGGACCAGACTGGCTTTCAATGGATTCAACAGGATTGATTTCGGGGACTGCTCCTTCTGTTAATGCCGAAGAAAAAAAATTAGTAATTACAGTTCAGGTTTTTGACGACAAAGGGAAAGATACAATACAAAGATATATTCTTAATGTAAAAAATGTAGTTTCTCAGAAAAGTAGTAAATCTTCATCTTCAAGCAACGGCGTGATGACAATACCTGCAGATGATTTTTACAGTCAGTTGTATGAAGACCGATTCAACACAATCAACCTTGACGATGAGCAGCAAAGCGTTTCAGTAGTAAAGTCAAATTCTTTGAGAAACTTTGTACTGGTGATTTCAATCCTGGCTTTCATACTTCTTGTGCTTGTGATAGTCTATCTTTTCAAGTGGACGTAATTCTTCGCTAAACGAAAAGTTTAAAAAGATTAATTCTTGTATTGTTTTGTAGGAGGCATTAACTTCGGTTAGTGTTAGGATGCTTCGGTATTCTTTCTCCTACACTAATATTCTTTAATGATTAAATGCCTTCGGTTTTATTGATGTTAACTTCGAAGCCGACTCTGTTGGGCTTCTCCGTTATAAATAAAATTAAGCAGGGAAAATTTTACGACGATTAAGTTTAACCTTATGTGATTTTACTTTGTTATTATAATCAATTCCGAGAGCAGGAAGACAAACTTTATCTCAATAATCTTTTTAATTAATGTTCACTTGGAAGTTTTATGAAAAAGCGTGAATATAAAATTCTGTTAATTGTTCTGGTAGTTTTTTTCATTGCGATAAATTATTCTTTCCTTGATTCTTCTTTGGAAGATTTCCTTGAAAGTGAGCAAACTTCGAAAGTTTTAATTGAGCGCGTAATTGACGGCGATACGATTGTTAGCAACGGGACGAGTATAAGATTGTTGGGAATTAATACGCCTGAGCACGGCGAGTTTTTTTACGAAGAGGCGCGCGACTTCTTGGACGATTTAGTTACGGGGAAGAATGTTTCTTTAGAGTTCGTCGGGCCGCGCGAGGACAAATACTTTCGGACTTTGGCTTACGTTTTCTTTAATGGAGAGAATGTTAATGTGAGAATGGTTGAAGAAGGCTTTGGAAATTTTTATTTTTATGACGGGCGCGATAAGTACTCTGACGATTTAGAAAATGCTTGGGCTTCGTGTTTGGAGAAAGAAATTAATCTTTGTGAGAAATCGGAGGATGTTTGTAGTGAGTGTGTTGGGATAAGTGGAAACTCGATTGTTAATTCTTGTTCGTTTAGTTGTGATGTTGAGGATTGGACGATTAAGGGAGAAGGTCGGGAGAAGTTTTTGTTTAACGGGACGCTTGAAGTTGGAGAATCGCGAGAGTTTGATTTGGATTTAAGTGATAGTAGTGGGAGTTTGTTTTTGCGGGATGGGGAAGGGGGGTTGGTTTATTTTGGAAGGTTTTAATTAAAGAATGGGAATTAGCTCGCGACAAATCTCTCGATAATTGGCTACGAAACCGACGCTGTCAGGTTTCTTCGCGATAAAATTATTAATGTGAAAATTCTGTCAGAAGGCGAGTTTGAGTTAATTGATTGTGAGCCGAAGGCGAACGTAAATTTTAAGAAGATTGTATATCTTTTATTGATATGAAAGCAAAAGAAAATAAATCATTTTTCCTTATGCAATTTGGAGATACTCCTCAGTTGCGCGTTCTGGATTTTCTAATTGGAAATTATTTTTTTGACTATCCTATGACTGAGATTGCTCGCGAGAGTAATGTTAGTTACAATTCCATAATAAATTTCTTCAGTAGATGGGTTAAGGAAGGAATCTTGACAAGGACGCGGCAGGTAGGGAAATCTGATTATTATAAATTGAATACTGAAAATGAATTTGTAAAAAATATAATCAAGTTCAATTGGGTCATGACTAAAAATAATATTTTGTCTGAGAAGGTTGTTGTTTAATTCTTGAGAGTTTGTTTTTGGGGAATGGAGATGATGGACTTGTTATTTCTTAAAAAAAGCTTTTTGTATCTTAGGGTGTAGAGAATAGCCAAGACCAAAGCCAACAAACAGCATTCCAACATCATTATTGCTAATTAGGAAGACAACTCCCCACTGCCACGAGCCCGTAACCTAATAAGTTTTGCATTTTCATTTCCTCCACCCCACGATCATAACTATTAATCCAATAAGAAGAATGAGTGCCCCGAAAATATCAATATCTATTCCCCAATATCCATAAGTAATTATATTTATGAATTGCATAGCAATTCCGATAACTATTAACCAGATTCCCGTTCTTCTTGAGATTAGTTTCATATTATTATTTGGGTTGGGAAATTTATAAGGGTTTTGAGGGGAGAAGTTTGGGAGTTGGGCTTGTAAAATTTATAATTCCTAGATAGTCATAAAAGTTTAAGTAAGAGTGAAGTTTTTGCGAAAGAATGGCAAATAGTAAAAGAGTCAAATTTCCTTTACGGAAAAATATTATTACCCCTAAAGATGTAATACAGAGGACTTAGTCCTTTAAATATTTTTCTTAAGTTTGTCACATTAAATAGGAGAATGGATAAAATGAACACAATAGTTCATATTTTTGCGAAAAGTCCTCCAGCAATTGCCATCGCTATCGGTGGAGTTGGAATGATACTTGGTGTTGCGGGTATGGGTTGGTTAGTTGTGGCTGGGATAGGACTTCAAGTTGCTTGGTTAGCTATGTAAGTTAACAAGAAAAATTAAGATTATTTTATTTTTGTTTTTTTAATTTTTCTGAAGGGATTGATAATGTATATTGGAGAAGAATAATTGTTTTAAGGGAGTTTTTGTTAGGAAAGTTAGATGCTAAAAAAATGGAGAATACTAGAGAGTAGACAGATTGTAGAAAAGAAAGAGCCTTATCGTGCCTTTGAGGATAAAATTGTAAGGGCTCTTTATTTAGAAAGGAAAGTAATGATGGAAAAATTTGGCAAAGAGGAACAATATCAGTCAAGGATTCAACTTGTTGTTTATCTTGTTTCTTGCTTAGAAAATTTCCTTAGAGAAATTTTTAAAAAAGCTCTGGATGAGAATGTGATTAAATTCGAAGAGATAAAGAAGTTAAAGAAATTAAATGATTTAAGATTTAAGATAGAAGATATTAAAGAAATAAAAGAAAATAAGATTGGGTTATCTGAAATAATAATCGAGGAAATGAATTTCCAAGATTTTAGAGACATTGCTTGGTTGGGGGATGTTCTAAACGTTCCTAAAAACTTTGAGATTATTGCAACAAAGAAAACCAAGAGATTCCATTTCCCAGAACTAGTTAAGAAAAAACCCGGAAAATTGCTTGAAAAAGAATTAACAAGATTCATTATTAGAAACTTTGGTGCAAGTTTCATACTTCCAAAAGAGAAAGAGAAATTTGTAAGGATGATAAATACAATACAGAAAATGATATACATTCGACATAAGATAGTTCACAAGGCTAAACTAGAAAAAATGGATAATTGGGAATCTTTAGCATATTCAATGGCAACAGTCCAATTAGCATTTTTTATCAAAGAATCTTATCAATTAGAAAAGGAAAAAATCTCCTTAAAACCCTAACCAACAATCTTAAAAACTCCTAATTTCTCCTTTCCCCGTAGACCAGGTAAGCGGGTTAGTCCTCCGCTATTTGCAAACGGACTTTAGGCATACTGCAAGGAAGTGTGTGACGAACTTCGTCGGAGAGTCCTCGTTCGGACGTTGACGTTTTGTCCGCCTCGATCTTGCAGGTGCGAAACGGGTCAGGCCTTGATCGGAGCAGCCCTAAACATCTGTTAAGGTGCTTGGCGGGTCGCAGAACTGAGGAAGAACAGAGGGTCGCTTTTTGACGAACTCCGAGCTAGCTTCTGGGTCTACACTGGGTTTTTCTTTTTACAAAAAAGAAAAGCTACACTGTAAAAGAAAAAGTGGTAACTATAAATCGCTGAATGAATTATTTTTAAGCTGTCTAAATTAATTCTGAGTTAGGCAGAGCACTAATTCGCGTCGTGCGAAAATTAATAAACTATTTTTCCTTTTCTTCTTCATGAAAATGGGTTTCTTTTTTACAAACGGGCTTTTCTTTTAGAAAAAGAAAAGCTACGCTGCAAAAGAAAACTAAGAATCTTGGTAGAAAAAAGTAAAAATGGAAATTTCAAGAAATTTCAATAAGGACAAGCGCGGACAATTTTATATGATTTCTGCAATCGCGCTTGCGGCAATCCTCATCGGAATTGTATCTATATCAAATTACATCGGCAAAGATTCAAACCCGCAGATTTTTGATTTGGAACAAGAACTCAAAATTGAAAGTCGAAGTGTTATTGATTACGGAATGTACAACGCATTGAGCGACGCGGACTTTCACACGACCCTGTTAAACTTCACAGGAAATTACGCGAACCAAGCCACGGGGAAAATGGACGTTTACTTTTTGTTCGGAACGCCAACTAATATCACAGTTAGGGGATATCAAAAAGAGGACATATCTGTAATTTTTGAAGGGAGCGCGAACACGACAATCACGACGGAGAGCGGAGTTTTCATTAAAACATTTAATCCTGGAAAAAGCAGCACCGTTCTTTACATAGATGGAAGAAGTTATGACTTTGAACTGACTATAGGAAGAAATATTTATTTTGTTTTACATGAAGAATTAAATAGTAATGAATATGTTGTAAAATGGTAATGGAAACTTTGAAAAGAAGAGATAAAAAAGGATTGAGTGTGATGATTGGCTACGTTCTCCTTGTAGTCTTTGCGCTCGCAATAAGCGTGGGAATTTATCAGTGGCTAAAAACTTTCGTTCCTCAAGATTCCCTTGATTGCCCCGACGGCGTCTCGGTTTTCTTAAAAAGTGCTAACTTCAACGGAACCAGTAACAAACTAACAATAGAAGTCGTGAACAGCGGGCGATTTAACATAGCAGGATATTTTATACATGTGGCAACTGTTTCGGCAGATGAGGTTCCAAATGTTGATGTTTCTTCTTATCTGAACAAGACAGAAAGCAGTGCAGGAATTCTCGCAGGTTCAGTTATTTTCCTCATTGGTAGCGATGAAAACAATCCATTCAGCCCCGGAGATTCTGAAATGCACAGCTTTGACCTTTTGGAATTAACCGGAACCCCGAAAATTGTGAGTGTTATCCCAACACGACAGCAAGTAGATGACGACCGAAAAAGATTTGTTGGGTGCGGTACGGCGAGGGCAGAGCAAAACGTCGAGTATTTTGCTTAAGCAAGTTTTATAAATTTGGAAATTCATCTAACTAAAGATGGGAATTAAAATTTTAAAGAAGAAGAAAGGTGTTTCGCCCGTTGTCGCGACAGTTCTTTTAGTTGTGATGGTAATCGTAATCGGTCTTATAATTTTTCTCTGGTTCAGAAGTTTCACGCAGGAAGCAGTAACTAAATTCGGCGGAAGAAACATTGCGCTCGTTTGCGACGACGTTCAGTTGCTTGGAAGTTATTCTGGCAACACCCTTACCGTATCAAATATAGGCAACGTTCCTGTTTATAGCGTCAAGTTAAAAGTATCTAAGGGAAGAAGTTACCAAACAGATAATATAGAAGACATCTCGGACAATTGGCCAGCACTAACAGGATTGAAACAAGGTGCAGTATTTTCAGACAGTTCAATAGATTTGGATGACGCAACTAACGTCCTCATGATTCCAGTTCTTGTTGGAATGTCGTCGGAGGGGGAGAAAACCCACGTCTGTGAGGACCGAAACGGGCAGGAAATTGTAATTTAGAAAATGGGAATTCTGGATAATAAAAAAGGGTTATCTGTAATCATTGCGACAGTTATTCTCATAGCAATGACTATGGTCATCGCTGGGATAGTATGGACGACGGTTTCAAATCTTGTGAACACAGAAACCAGCGAGGCGGAATCTTGTTTTGGATTATTTGAAAAGGTAAACTTTGAAAGAAAGTACACTTGCTACGACTCCGTCGATGAAGAAACCCAATTTTCCATAAAAATAGGTGATCTGGATATTGATGAAGTCATTGTTGGGATTTCCACAAATACTACTGGGAAAAGTTTTAGCATCAAAAAAATAGGCTCAACGGTACCAAATTTAAAAATGTTTGACGGTCTTGCGAAGATTGAATTGATTACGCTTCCTGGGAAAGAATCAGGAGAGACTTATATCTTTAATATGGTTACGGCAGGAATTGATGGAGTGCCAATTAAAGTTGAAATAATTCCAGTTATAGATGGAACTCAATGTGAGGTAGCAGATACTGTGCAGGACTTTGGCACGTGCTAATCTCATCAAGGAAAAATATTAAAAGCAATTCTGGCTTAAATTAATATGACAAGAGAAAAGAGGTTTGTTATTTGTAATCTTATTTTGCCGCGGAGAAGTAGACGTGGGCAAATTTGGGTTGAAACCGTGATTTACACTCTTATTGCATTCACGCTTATCGGACTTGTTTTAGCTTTTGTGAAACCGGAAATAGAAGAAATTCAAGACCGAGGATTGATTGAACAATCGATTAAAATTCTTGAGGAAATTGATTCTATCGTGAGCAACATCGGAACTGCCGGAAATCAGAGAGTTATCCAGCTCGGAATAAGTAAAGGGACTTTAAACATCGACGGAGAAAATGATAAAGTTTTTTTTAATATAGATAGTAGGCAAGCATATAGCGAGCCGGGTAAAACAATTAGTAGCGGAAACATAGATGTTTACACTGTGGGAGTTGGCAGTGCATACAACGTCAATCTCACGTTGGATTATACTGTGGGATACAACATCACTTTCCAAAACAGTGACTCGCTGAGACGAATCAGCAAAGCCTCCACCCCGTACAGAATTTCAATATCAAATGAAGGAACTGACAGTTTAGGGGATACAATAATAAACTTTGATACTATAAATTAAAATGGCAGGAATAAAAGATTATCCAAGAGTTGCGATGAATTTTTCGCCGGAAGTGCCAGCGCTGAAAAGGGTTAAAGATAAAACAACTATTGATGTAAGGTACGGTGTGATTTCTCCGTTCGCGTTTATCCATATTTACTGGGATCCAAAAATTTACGAAGTTGTTTACGCGATTGAAGAACCTGTTCTTGATCAAACGGAGGCGTATTTTAGAGAACAAATACTCATAGCGATGAGGGACATGATAGATTTCGACACGATTGTTGAGAAAGATCTAGACTCGCTATTGGATTATATTGACCGAAGATTTAAGATGATTGCGTTTGAACTTGGGATAAATATGTCTTATGAAACTTACAAGAAAATATATTATTATCTGGTTAGAGACTTTGTCGGCTTTAATGAGATAGACCCTTTGCTTAAAGATTATTTTGTTGAAGATATTGAATGTAACGGGGCGAACCATCCGGTTTATATTGTTCATCGAGTTTTCAGGAATCTTAAAACGAATCTTGTTTTTACAGACATGGAACGGCTCGAGAATTTTGTTGAAAAACTCTCGCAAAGAAGCGGGAAGCACATCTCTTATGCGTCGCCGATTCTTGACGGAACTCTTCCGGATGGAAGTCGTGTAAATGCAACTTATACTGAGGACATAACATCCCGAGGGCCGACATTCACAATTCGAAAATTCACTAAAACTCCTTGGACGCCGCCGCAATTGATAGGGTTCAGAACTCTAAGTCCTGAGATGCTTGCATATCTTTGGATTCTTGTTCAGTACAAAATGAACTTGTTGATTACCGGGGGAACTTCTTCGGGTAAAACGACGCTGCTTAATGCTATCGCGTTCTTCATTCCTCCGGAAGCCCGTGTTGTTTCGATTGAAGATACGCGTGAATTGAATCTTCCTAGAGAGAACTGGCTGCCTAGCGTGTCGCGTGGAGCAATCGGTGCGAGAGGGATGGGAGAGGTTGACCTTTTCACTTTGCTTAGAGCGTCGTTCAGACAGAATCCAGATTATGTTATCGTCGGTGAGGTCAGAGGTAAAGAAGCATATGTTCTGTTCCAGGGTATGGCATCTGGTCACTCATCCATAAGCACTATGCACGCAGATTCTGTTGACACTGTTATAAAAAGATTGGAGACGCCGCCGATTGAACTTTCTCCGACGCTGCTTAATGTTCTTGATTGCGTCTGCATTATGACTCACGCAATTGTGGATAAGCACGAGACAAGAAAACTCAGAGAAATAGTCGAAATAATTAACGTAACCTCTGAGGGCGTAGCGCTGACGAATACGCCTTTCGCTTGGAATGCGAAAGAAGACCAGTTCTATTTTAAAAAGAACAGTAAAATATTTGGGAAGATTTCTGAGAGGTTTGGAATCACGACAAAAGAACTTCAGGAAGAATTCAGGAAGAGAGCGCAATTGATTTACAAAATGTATGAAGCCAAAGTTTTCGACTTCCAGAAATTTCAAGATTACGTTACCCAGTATTACAAAAAGCCCGAAGAAGTTCTCCAGAAATTCGGTGTTCAATGAAAATATTTAATAACGCGAATATGCTTTTTCTTTAATGGTAAAAGAAGGTGACATTCAGATTCTGAATCAACTCGTTCGAACTCTTGAGAGTGCGTTCGTGCGATTGAAAGAAGCTTATGGAAAAGAAGATTCTGAAACTTTTAATAAGATGAAAAGGGAGGTAATCCTTACGCAGAGAAGAATTCTGGGATTGATTGAAAGATAATGGCTAGAGCATACAAAGCAATAACAATTGAAGAACTTGGACAGAAAATCGCGCGTGAGAAAAAGATGATTAGCGAGCTCGGCTCTCTTTTAGAACATATTCGAATGGCAAGGTCAAACGAGGAAAAAAGAATGGCTTATTCTCAGATTGAATCTTTGACAAGGTTACTTAGAAATACGGGACAAGAAGCAATAACTATCGCTGAGGAAATTATGCTCGCAAAATCTCTTATGCCAAAATCTGCTCCGGAAAATAGTGAAGAAGCAAGTAAAAAAAAGTTCCAAGTTCTTCCGGTTACTCCCGAAGTCAAAGCGATTTCTCCAGAAGATTTTCGAAACTCTAAGACAATGTCAGAACAGGATCAACAAATGATGAATGCAGGGGCGCAAATTCCTCCATCGGAAAGAGTAACCTATGTGAAAGGTGAAGACTTCGAACTGACTCCCATGGAAAAACTCACGATAAAAAGGATGAAGAATAAAGATAAAAAAGTTGAATTCAAGAGAGAACGAGAGCCAAGCGAGTACATGAAGGTTTCCAGCAAAATGTTTTACAATCTTTCAACATCGCTTCTTGACAGGGGAATGTTCCATAAACTCAAAAGAGATTTGATCCGATCGAATATGGAGATTGTTCCAAAGTCGTACATTTCAGCGGTTTTTTTCTCGACATTTTTAGCCGCAATCATTTCTGTTTTTATAGTTGTTTTTTTCATGTTTTTCAGCGTGAGCGCGACTCCGCCGTTCATCTCTTTCGGAGAGGGAGGTCTTCTCGCAAGACTTTTGAAATTTTTCTGGATTATTATAGCTCTGCCTGTCGTGGCTTTCATCTTTGGATATTTTTATCCTTCAGCGGAAAGAAAATCTATCGAGAGAAGAATTAACGCCGAGCTTCCTTTCGCAACGATTCACATGTCCGCGATTTCGAGTTCAATGATAGAACCTAGCAAACTCTTTGAGATAATTATTTCCACGAAAGAGTATCCACATATTGAAAAAGAGTTGACAAAACTTCAGAACGAAATAAATATTTATGGTTATGACCTTGTTACTGCGTTGAGGAATCGAGCGTTCAACAGTCCGAGCAGGAAACTTTCTGAACTTTTTAACGGGTTGGCTACGACGATTACCTCTGGAGGAAATCTTCCAGTATTCTTTGATAAGAGGTCGCAAAGTCTTTTGTTTGAACATCGACTTGACATTGAGAAACAGAGCAAGGCTTCCGAAACGTTCATGGATATTTATATCAGCGTCGTTATCGCTTCGCCTATGATCCTTATGCTTTTGCTTATGATGATGAGAATCAGTGGGCTGGGAATTGCGCTGAGTCCCGGAATGATTACCGTTGTTATCATAACTGCGGTGGTTGTGATTAACGCCATATTCCTCGGGTTCCTTCAATTGAGGCAAACGGAGCAATAAAATGGAAATAAAAAAAGTACATTTGGTAGGATTAGTAGTCGCATTCGTTTTGATGGGAACTTCGTTTTTTGTAGGAAGTCGGTTTTCATTTTTTGTTATGGGACTTGGAGTTTTAATCGGAGCGTTCCCTTTCATATTTTCGCTAATTAATGAAACAAGAATCTCTGTAGAAAAGGAGGAGATGTTTCTTGAATTCGCGAGGAATCTTGTTGAAAGCGTTAAGACGGGGACTCCGATAAACAAAAGCATATTGAATGTTAAGGATAAGGCATATGGCGTTTTGAGTGAGAACATAAGGAAGTTGGCGAACCAGATTTCTATGGGAATCACCTTAAACAAAGCACTTCAAACTTTTTCGCACGACGTTAATAACAAAACAATTTCCCGTTCTCTGACGCTGATAAGTCAAGCGGAAAAAAGCGGGGGAGAAATTGGAGGAATTCTTGAAGCTGTTACGGAAGCGGTGAGCATGTCGGACAAACTGAAAAAAGAAAGGGAGGCTTCGATTTCCACACTTGTCGTTCAGGGTTACATTATTTTCTTTGTGTTCATAGTTATTATTCTTGTTTTGCAATATCAGATTCTTCCTTTGCTTACAGGTATAGCACCGGTAACGGGTTCGGGACTTAGCAGTCTTGGTAGCGGTCTGGGGGGTGGAGGAAATTCAATAAGTAATCAGGAAGTTTCGTCGTCTTTCCTTTATCTTCTGCTCGTTCAGGGGCTTTTTACAGGCTTTGTCGTCGGAAAACTCGCTTCGGATAATATCAAGGCAGGAATTAAGCACTCCTTCATACTTATGATTCTCGCATTCACGATTTCAACAGGGGCGGGAGTAATTTTCGGAGGTTAGATGATGTTTATAAAAAAAATAGATAAAGGGGGTTCGCATGTAGGGGTCATCCTTTCTTTTGTTATCTTCGTCTCTTTCGTTGTTTTTGTTTATGTTATTCTGCGACCGGCAGTAGTTCAGGACGACAAAGAGAATTTTCTTGAATTCATCAAGGAGGGGGTTGTTAGAGAGAGTTCTGCTTCGCTCGTTACTTTATCAGTTAATATCACCGAGATAGGAGATTGTATACAATTAAATGGTTTTTTCGGAGATAATGGAATAAGTCGCAACATAATTCTAAAGGATGAAAATGGAAACGCTCTGACGGCAAATTTAAACGGAGCCGGAGGAACTCATCTAAGAATTTTAATGGGAGGTAAAAGGTTTTTTAGAATTTATGAATCTGAAACATTTGTAGAGATTACTTCTGAGGGTCCTTGCGGTCAATCGGATTACACTATCAGCGGCGCAAAAAACGACAGTTATGTTTTTGAGTCAAAGATTACTGCGCTTATTTCAAAGTATAACACTAACTACAGCGGACTTGCGAGTGATTTGGGAATTCCTGTTGCTAATGGATTTGGGTTCAGTTTCAACAATAGTGAGGAGGCAGAAATTTCAACCAATGAGGCAGAAATTTTGAGTACGAGCATATTCGCTCAAGATTTTTCAGTTCAGTATGTTACTGAAAGCGCAGGTCTTGAAGTCGGAAAAATTAAGGTGAGGGCATGGTAATAAAAAACAGAAAAGGTTGGATAAAAATTGTTGAAGCAGCCATCGCGATAATCTTATTAGCAAGTGTTGTTATTATTGTTATTGGAAACATGAATGTTGGAAAAAGTGATTTCTCGTCGAGAGTCCACAACGATGAGATTTCAATTCTCAGGGGAATTGAATTGGATAATTCATTAAGAAGTGAAGTCGTAGCGACGAGCGGTAAAGTTGAATGGGCTAATTTGCCTGCGGGAACAAAAGCGAAAATAATAGCCGAAACGCCGAGTTACTTAACCTGTGAAGCGAAAATATGCTCTCCTGAAAGTTCGTGCCTGCTTGCAGGTTCTCCGGATGGAAATGTTTACACTGAAGGAATCATAATTAATTCTGATGTGGAAGAATACGAACCGCGCGCGTTAAAGATTTTTTGTTGGGAGAATTAAGATTTTCTATGTCTGCCTTCTACTCTCGACCTCGCTCGGTTATTTACTTAATTTGTCCTTGCGAAATCGCTCAACTCCCGTTCACGCTCCGTTTATAAAACTTTATCTTGCCTTCGCGTAAGCACTCGCCCTGCCAGTTGATGAAGGGTTTCAAATGATTCATAACACGAATTGATTTTTTCTGCATTTCCAAAACGCTGTTAATATTTTTGTAAGCTTCCGGTGCTTCGTCGAGAGAGGATTCTGAGAAATTTCCGACGACGCCCGCTTCGTCCATTTCTTTTTTGAAAGAATCCACATTAATTTTTTCTTTGGCTTCACGCCTGCTTAAAACTCTTCCAGCACCGTGTGAAGAACTGGAAATAAAATCTTTGCTGCCCTTTCCGACGACGAGGAAAGAGCCGGCTTTCATATTTGCTGGAATTACTCCGCGCTCGCCGCGCTTTGCTGGAGTCGCGCCTTTTCGATGAACGAATAAACCACGTTCTTTTATCGCATGGTTATGATTCTTGTTCGTCCAAATCGTGAATTTGATTTTCTTTTTCAAAATTTTCTCAAGCACTGAAACAGTTTGATAAATCATTTCCAATCGGTTGAGTTTTGCAAATTCCAAACCAAAGTCAAGAAGATTCTGATATTCTTTTCCATCTTGAGAATTTATTTGAAGGGGATATGTCGCTTCATATTTGAGGGGCACTGAGGTTCCCCCTCCTTTTGACATGCCAGCAGATTTTTTCATGTAAAATTTAGCAGACCAATGACCAACGGACCTTGAGCCGGAATGAGCGACAATCCAAGGGAATCCCGATTCGTCAGAATTCAAAGAAATGAAATGGTTCCCTTGCCCGAGAGTTCCGAGATTTTTCAATGCCTTTCCGGATTCAAGGAATTGGAGAACTTGTTTATTGTGCGGACCTTTTTTGAATTTGGAAATAAGTTTTTGAAATTCTTTTTTTGTTTTTTCAGTTATATCATTCTCTGATTTTTGAATCATGCCGAGTCCCATTTGTACGCATGCTTTGACAGACTCATAAATTTGTTCGGCGTTTTCTTTTATAGATTTTAAAATGTTTTTTGGCAAGCGCGCAACAGTCATGCCGCAACCGACGTCATAGCCGACCCACGACGGAACGATGTAATCTTTTGTTACTAAAACCGCTCCGATAGGCGCTACGTAACCCGGATGCGCGTCGGGCATCAGAGAAGCTTTCACCACATAAGGTTTTGAGTAACAGGCCTTAAACTGTTTCATAGTTTCCTTCTCGATATTCAGTGCGAAGTTTGTTATTTTCTTTTTCATTCTGGAATAAGGAGGGGAATGTTTAAGAAGTTTTGTGATGTTAGAAAAAACATGGATGAATTTGAGAAATTATACAGAAAAGACCAGTATTATATTGGTAGATTGAAAAAGCATTATACTCTGGAGGCTACTTTGCTTAAATAAAAATGGCAAGGCTATTAAACATTATACTTCTAATAGCGGGATTCAGTGCAGTAGGAGGTTTCGTTTATCGGGTTCTTGGATTGATTGGTTTTTTGACCGTTAATTGGATACGATTGATTTTTGCAATAGTAATTACTTTAATCTTGGGCCTGATAATCCTAAAAAAGGGAAAAATTGATAAAGAGAAGTTACTAAAAAATTAAAATGGTCGCAGAATATCCTAATCAGCAGAGTACAACTGGGAAACTTGCCTCTGGATACATTAAAACCGCAGGTTATACAAATATTATCGGTGTTGTTATCATGTTTATCGTCGGAGGGCTCATGGTGTTGGGAGGAATTGGTTTATCATTTTTATTCGGCAGCTTTTTTCCTTTAATATTCTCTGGAATTGGTCTGTTGATTATTTTTCTGGGACGTCTTGGTTCAAAGGTATCTAAGCGAATGAGGGAGGGAAAGTATTATCGCGTCGGGCAAGGGTGGATTAAGCCAGAGTAGAATTATGATGATTTTATTATACCTTAATTACAGAAATGGTAAAGCCCTGTATAAAAATACTTATAAAATATAATTTGTTGATAGTTTAAGTAAAAATGAGTCTTGAAAATAAACTTGCCCAGAAAAACTTAGGACATTTGAAAAATACATTTCTTTCAGTGTTAACTGCCCTTTCCATGTTATCATGCGGCGGGGATTCCCCGACTAAACCTCCGATAAAACCACCCATTAAACCTCCAACAACTCAGGAACAAAATCACGCTCCGATAATAAATTCAAACGCAGTTAGAGAAGTTAATGAAGTTTCACCTTACAGGTATGATATTTCAGCGAGCGATTCTGATGGAGATGTAATGAATTACTTTATGATTGAAGGTCCTGATTGGCTTTCAGTTACAAGTAATACAATCCATGGAAATGCTCCGGAAGTTTTTGAAGACAAAATTTTTCCGGTTAAAGTAAGGGTCTCTGACGCAAAGAGAGGAGATGCAGACCAATCATTCAACCTTACTGTGAAGAACGTCTATAATGTTCATACTCTTACGGAGAGTCAGTTAAACCAGTTATCAAGAATTGATAATAGTAGTGTAACTTTCTCAGGGCCAACAAACTTTTTTCAGGGTGATGTAATCGTCGGAGGGATAAGCAATAAGACTCCTTATGGAATTCTTAGGAAAGTGAAATCCGTTTCAGGGAATGTTGCTTATACTGAACGGGCGACACTTGAGGACGCAATCAGAGATGGTTCTTTTTCGTTTAGGCAGAATCTTTCTTCCCAAGGAGCAAGATTATCTAAGGTTGCTCCAGCAGGAGTTTCGGAGATATCAATGCCGGGATTTGAATTCTCATACAATATGGATGATATTGTTTTAAGAAGGGAGACATCTGGAATTTTAATTGTAAACGGAAATGTTTCATTTAATATTACTCCAGATATTGATTCAGATTTTAAGAAGAGATCAATAAAAGTCAAACTTCTTGTGGATGGGAGAGTGGATATTGAGCTTAATTCCAATCTTGATCTTTATATATCGGCTTTTCAAGAATCATTTCCCTTAATTGATCTTCCCCCCGTGCCAGTTTTAGGGACTCCTTTTGTTGTTACTCCAAAAATGGATATTATCATCGGGGTTATGCCTGGACTATCCGCTTCATTAGAAACGCGCGTCACCCATGAATTAGATATAGAACCAGGTTTATTGTATGAAAATGGTTCCTGGAAAAACATAAGCAGCGTTAAAAACGATTTTGATTTTTCTGTTACAAAAATTATGAGAAAAACAGATGTTGAGATTTACGCTGGGCCTTTCCTCAAACTTCATCTGAATGATTATGGTTTAATTAGTCCCGCAATTCAAGGAGGAATAAGCGGCAACTTGAGATTTAAGGCTGAATCAAAAAATGATTGGGAACTTTGGGGAGGCGTAGCCGCAAATGTGGGCGTTGACCCAGGCAGATTCTTTAAGATATTTATTCCCCTTACAATCTACAGGTAATCAAAGATGAAAGGCTTTTGGCTGAGAGTAATGGGACAAACCCAATTCCCCCATCGAGTAATGATGATCAATTTACAGATTCCAGAGACGGGCAAAAATATAAAATTGTTAAAATTGGAAATCAAGTATGGATGGCTGAAAATTTGGACTATGACCATGAAGACTCCGAATATTACAATGATGATAGCTCATACGAAAAAACTTATGGAAGATTGTACGGGAAAAAAGGTGCAATGGAATCCTGTCCTCCAAATTGGCATTTACCTGATGAAAATGCATGGGCAACCTTATATAATTCTCTTGGAGGAGTAAGATTCTCCTCTGAGGTGGGAGGAAAAATGAAATCAACAGGAACCATCGAAGAAAGAAATGGGCTTTGGGATTCTCCTAATACTGGAGCAACTAATGAAAGCAGATTTACAGCTTTGCCAGGAGGAAGAAGATCTGTAAATCTTTCAGGTAGCACACGGTATGTTAATATAGGTTCTCGAGGATATTTTTTTATTTCCACTCCCAAAGATGAGGCGTCCGCGCATTTTCTTATTAATAGTAATGGATTTTTAAATGACAATTATAATTCTCCAAGCGGCACTAGATTTTCAGTCCGCTGTGTGAGAGATAATTAGTTTAAGGAATGTGATACCTTAAGGGGAGAAAGATTCACAATCCATTACAATATCTCCCACTTTAGTTTCACCCTGAAATCCTTCGGAGGTTAGGCTTCCACTAAGGCTAAAACTAAAATCTCCTGCTTCTACTAATTCAAAATAAGAAATCAAATCTGAATTTTTTCCAAATCTACATATAGAACCTGTACCTTTAATAGCTTCTGATGCTGCATTTGATTCTTCTATCATTTGTTCTATCTCCTGTTCAGTTGTGCCTGCTTCCAACAATTGTGCTTTTACCTCTTCACTATAATCATGAGTTTGACTTTCATATCTTGTATAAAGTATACATTTGTTTTCTTCAGTGCCTTTTACCTCATAAAAAGTGATTGTTGTTATAAGATCTCCAAAAAAATCAAAAGTTGAACCAACAGTTCCTTTTGCAGGATTACAATTACTAGATTCTTTTATGAGACAATTCATATCATCTCTACAATCTATCGCTAATGCGGTTGAGCCTTCTCTTGATTCGGGATTGAGGTCAGTTTGTGCCTGTTTCTCGTTCTCCCCTGAAAAGAAAATGAATAATGAGGCTAAACCTGCAACTACAACAATAGCAATTATTCCCAAAATCCAAGATAATTTCATCCCCGAATTTTCAGAGAGATTTGAGGGATTATATGTTCGAGAATATGATTGTGGATTTCCAGGATAATGATTGGGATTCATATTCTTATAAGATAATACTTATTTATAAAAATAACTGCTAAGGTTCTATCCACATCTCACCTACACAAACAAATTTATAAATATCTTTTACCCTAAAAGATTATGAAAAGAGGCCGTTTGATTTTAATTTCTTTATCACTTATTTTCTTGTTGTCAATCAGTTTTGTTTCTGCGGGATGGTTCTCTGATTTTTTCGGAAAGATTACAGGGCGAGTGGTAGATTCTCCCAAACAAGGAGATTTCAATTCGGATGGTTGTGTTAATTCAATTGATCTTTCTGATTTTCAGATTCATTACGGAGCAGTGTCGGGACAGGCGAACTATGAATCAAAATATGATTTAAATTCTAATGATGTAATTGATTTTTCTGATTTTATAACTTTAGCGAAGCTGATTAACGAGGACTCGGAATGTGTTGTTCAATCGGCTTCGGCAGCGACGGAAACTGATTCTGCACCTGCAACGACAACTAATGACGCAGAAACAGAAGAGGGTGGAGGCATTAATAATAATGATGCAACGACAAATACTAACGCAGAATCGAATGTAAATTCTGAAGAAACTGCTGTTGATGGAAATTCTGACGAGCAAATTCCAGATTCTTCTTCGACCAATTCAAAAGCGAGTATCTCCAAAATTCAACCAGAAAGTTCTCAGGAAGATATGAGCAGTCCGACAGGAGATTTCGATAATGATGGCTGTGTCGGATTTGACGACTTCTTAAAATTTTCTGAATCATATGGCTCCGAGAAGAAAGGATGGGGTCTCTCAATTCTCTTTTCTATTTTCCAAGGCAATAAGTATTCTGAAGAATATGATTTGAATTTAGATGGGAAAATAGATTTCAGCGATTTCTTATTATTCGTGCAAAATTATGG
>JAHJMH010000077.1 GCA_018821425.1 Nanobdellota archaeon | reverse complement strand
TCGGCTTGACTCTAATAGCAAAGAAGGTCTTTGGCTTCCTCTTGAAAGCCAATACCATACTGATAATGCCGGGAATTGGGTTAACAATATTTGTTTTGCTAGTTTATGTTTAGAACCTGGAACCTATGCTCTTTTAATAAGAGCAGTTGATCCCGACGGAAACAAAGACCCAACCCCCGCAAGATACGCTTTCAGTGTTGAAGAATAATTTTTACTCTCCTCTCTTACGTCTTACTGCTCATCCTTATGGTAAAAATCGAGAAGCATTATAATTTTTTCCTCGGGCAAAAAAATATACGATAATCTGAAATGCCCAACATAAACCTCTCTTGTTCCTTTTCTTCCATACCTCATTGGTTTCCCGACTTCCTGATTTTCAAGAATTTTTCTAACTCGTTTTTCAACCAAATCTTTCATCCGACCATCCAATTTTCTAGAGATTTTTCTGAACCTCTCCGATTCCTTAATCTTTATCATTTCTCAAACTTTCAAAGAATTCTTCGCTGGACATTGTCTTGCACTTTCCTGATTCAATTTCTCGCAGACCCATCTCCGTCCGGATAGCAAACTCAATATCTTCCATTTGTTTTTTTAGGGCAACAAAATCTTTGCTTATCTTTTCTATGTTTAATGCTTCCATACCAGAATTAAATCTCAAGAATATTTAAGATTATCGGTTATCCTTTGTTGAGAATTATTTCCTTCTCTTCTTCCGATGACCTACATTAATTAAATAATATATCCCTCCTACCGCCAATATTGTTATCAATATTCCATAAATTCCAAAGAATGGAAGTGCGATTTGCGCAGGACATTCTTACCATATAAGAAAATACAGCTTAAACTAAGGACTTTTCTTACCAAGTAGGAAAGTTTATAAACATCTTTTTTCTTTCTTACCTGTATGGATAAAGAAAAATCTGAAATCTTGGAAAAAGCTGCAAAAGAATATTTTTATTCAGCTAGCGATGAATTAACCAAGAAGAGATATAATTCCTCTGTGGTTCTGTTTTTTAAATCCCTTCTTGCATTAATAGATTTGTATATTTTGCAGAATAAAGGTCTAACTCCTTCCTCCCATACTGAACGATTTAGAATATGTCAGAATAATTTTGGAGATGTTTATAATCTCTTGGACAAAGATTTCCCATTTTATCAAGATAGTTATGTCCAAATGATGACTAAAGAATTAGCGGAGGTGATAAAAGAAGATGTACAAACTATGGCTGAAAAAACAAAAGTTAAGTTGCTCTAAGAATGTAGTTGATATTGTGCAATACGGCTCATCCATCATAGAGGGCAATTCTCCTAATGACATTGATGTTGCAGTTATTTTTAATAAGATTCCGCTTAAGAATCAACTTAACGAAGCGCAAAATTTAAAGAAACAATTAACTAAAATTTCTGTACTTCCAATTCACATAAAATCTTTTGATTTTTATTCCTTGTTTGATAAATCAAATTTTGCTAAAGAAGGAATTTTATTTTACGGAATGAGCATATTAAAAAAGGATTATTTTTCCAATGCTTTAGGTCTTGTGCCAAGGTTGCACTTTTTTTATTCCCTGGATAAACTTAAGAAAAAAGATAAGATTAGATTTAATTACATGTTAAATGGGAAAGGGGGAAAATACGGCATATTAAAAAAATACGGCGGAAGATTGGTTAAACCTGGAATGATTGAAGTTCTTCCAGAACATGAAAAAATTTTTAATGATTCAATAAGGAAGCAGACGACTTCATTTGAAGTTAGAAAGGTTTTTACCTCAATCTAAGTTTACATCAAGTACTTCTTTATCTCTTCCGGCTCTTCCGCCGATTACTTCTCAAACTAAGAACTCCATAAACACCAACAACTAAAAGAACAGTAATCAAAATCCCATAAATTCCAAAGAAAGGAAGTGCGATTTGCGCAGGACATTCAAGAACTCTCGTTACTGGCGTTTCACATTTTAAATCGAGGCCTTGGGGATCTGGTCTAGCACCACTCCAAGTTCCGGTTACTCTTATTTCTATAAACTGATCTCCAGCCTCACAAGTAGCCTCACCCAAAGTTTCAGATGAATATCTACATAATCCTCCCAACCCAACACCTTGACACAAACTGCTTTCAGAATTCCAGGAACATTCACAATCAGTTGTTTCAGGACCACAACTATCTTGTCCGACGCCAGAAGGATCATCAACACATACTTCAGAATCTAAATAATTCGAACACATCGCTATCCCGCTTGCAGTAAATACTTTCAACAAGGCATTCCCAGCAACCTCACTGCTAAGTGCGCTTGAACCCTGAATAGCAATGAAATAATACTTTGAATATCCCGAAGCAGTTACATACTCCGTCGTCCATGTTCCTCTTGCAACCCCATTCGCAAAAGTCGCAGAAGCCGGTTGTTGTGAAATCGGACCGGCGCCACTGTTTTCCAAAACACTAAATAAAGCCGTCGCCCCATCGCAATCCGCGCTGGAACTTCCGACAGCGACGGGATTCGCAACGTTCCCCGCAATCACGACATTTTCTTCGGTAATTTCGACTCCACCCACTTCCCAATACGCATCAGTTATCGTGCAACCCGATCCTACCGGAGAGCTGATTGTGAAGGGTGCGTCGCTGATGTCATTAACATTAGGATC
>JAHJMH010000076.1 GCA_018821425.1 Nanobdellota archaeon | reverse complement strand
TAACCTATAGTTTAGAAAACCTAAATCTTTATAAATCATATTAACTCCAAAATGACACAAGAAAATGAATAACAAATCATTAATGCTTTTTGCCCTCGGTGTTTTTACATTTATGTTAGTCGTAAGTTCTGTTAGCGCTGTGAAACTTGCAGAGTGGCCATTTCTTACTGATGGTGTTGCAACAACAGTGGTTCCAAATGTGAACGCAGGAACTTTTACTTTGAACGGTGTTTCTGATTCTTTTCCCTTCACTGCTGCCAGAGCCCAGGCATCAGGTTGGACAACAGCTTTGAATACTGGAAAATATTTTGAAGTAAAAATTTCTCCAAAAGCAGATTATAATTTAACAATATCTAGCATAGCCTTCGATTATGCTTCATCTATCGCAGGTCCGGTAAACTTTGAATTAAGATATTCTAAGCAATCTTCTTTTGCGTCTCCACAAACAATGATTATAAAAGATGATGTTGCAGGTAGTTCTGGAGATCCAGTTTGGAAGACTTCCACTAATGCCAGCCTAAATATTTATGTCGGCCCTGGAGAAACTCTTACGTTAAGATGGTTTGCTTATGGATCTGCATTTGGTCCCGCAAGCAGATTCTTCATAAAGGACCTGGATATACAAGGTTCTACAGTACTTATTCCAAACCCATCATTTTCTATTTCATCAGCAACAATTCCTTCTGATTCAAACAAAACAACATTCACAATAACAAACAACGGGAACATTGATTTGACAAATATCCAGTTATCTGCTTCAAATGAATACAGTGTTGAATTCAACAATACTGGCTTTAACCTTAATGCTGGAGAATCTGCATCTGTTCTTGTAACAAGAATAACATCACTAAATTCATTAGAATTTGGTCTAAACAAGATTGTACTCACTGCGACTGCTAATGGCGGAACTTCAGCAATCTCAATACTTACTTCCATGAGAGACTTCTTTGAAGGTTCCAACAAAGGCGAATTGGAAATCTCAGACATTCAGTTCAATACTCTTAACGGATTTGGAGACGACGAAAACTACTGGTATCCTCTTGATGAAGTTGAAATTAGGTTTGACGTGGACAACAATGGAGACTGGGATATTCAAAACATAGAAATTAATGTATGCTTGTACGATTTGAGATCTAAAAAGTGCGTTCTTGACGAAGGCGACATGGATTTGAGTAATGATAAATTTGATGTTGATTCTGACGATAGCCAAAGAGTAACCTTAACCTTTGATGTTAACCCCGACAATTTAAGAGAAGGGAATAAAGATTACACATTATTCATAAGTGCAGAAGGAGAAGTCGATGACAATGATTCTCCTTTCGATGGGGATAAAACCGGGACTTCATCATCTCAAGACATAGAGATAAGAACAAACGAGGAATTTATAATCGTTACTGATGTTCAAATTCCTTCATCAGTATCATGCGGGCAAACAGCCCAGATTACGGCAAATGTTTGGAACATCGGAGACAATGACTTAGACGACGACGAAGTTTTTTTGAGAGTTTCAAATAGCAATCTTGGATTGGGAGAAACCTTAACTTTCACTCGCGGTATCAGAGCAATGGAATCTGAGCCAATAAGTTTCAGCTTTACAATTCCAAGCGACGCAAAAGAAACACAGTACCCAATATCTTTTGTTGCTTACGATGATAAGGACCTTGGAACCAACGATGTTATTGAAAATAATGAAAATAATGAAGCAAGATATGTTACCTATCTTAGCGTAAAATGTTCATCGTCACAAGACATTCTTGTTTCAGCGAGCCTTGAATCTGAAGCGAAAGCAGGAAGCGAAATGTCTATAAAAGTTACTCTCGAAAACACTGGAAGCAAAATAAGTAGCTTAGTTTTGGAGCCAACAGGTTATCAATCGTGGGCAGATGTTTCCTCTGTACCTCCAATAATTACAATTGCACCAGAAAGCTCAGGCGAAGGAGTCATTAAGTTCAATGTGAAAAATGATGCTTCAGGAACACAGCAATTTAACATAAATGTTTACTCTGGCTCAGACCTTGTTGCGACCCAAGCGGTTTCGGTTAACATAGAATCCAAATCAGGATTTGGAATTACTGGTCTAGCGATCGGAGACAACGCAGCTCTATGGGGTTTTGGACTCTTGAATATAATCTTGCTGATAATCATAATCATCGTTGCGGTTAGAGTAGCAAGGAAGTAATTCTAAAGAATAAAAATGGAAGAAACAATTTGTGAAGTAGAGATAGGTTATGACGAAAGGACTGTAACAGAGGAGCAGGACGAGGGGCTTATTAGAGTTTTAAGAAAATATGGGGGATGCATTAGTGATGAGCATCCCGACCAAAATTCCTCCACCATGCTGATTAGAATGCAGCCAGGACAAACAACCGAAGAATTAATAAGAAGCCTCAACCATAGTCAAATTCCATTCTTGTATTATCATTTAATTTTTTATTCTTAAATTCTTCAAACCCAAAAAACTATTTAAACTATTTTTTACTTTGTAGACTATGGTAAATAAAAAAAGAGCGACTCGAAAAAATCCTAATCTGTCAAATCTTATTTTAAGGTATCTTATTCTCGTCGCCGTTGCATTCCCTGGCTTATGGCTCTTCTACAAGATTTTCACACCATTAACAGCATACCCCGTCCATTTTATCCTTGGACTTTTCTATAATTCCATCATGCTCACAAGCACGACCTTTCTTGTAAACGACGTTCCTATTGAACTGATAAACGCATGCATAGCTGGCTCGGCATATTATCTACTGCTCATCTTCAATCTTTCAACTCCGGGAATAAAAATAAAAACAAGAGTTAATGCAATTCTATTTTCTTTCGCCGCATTCTTGATTCTCAACATAATTCGAATTGTCGCCCTCAGTTCTCTTGCAATTTCTGGCTCGTCCTACTTTGATGTGACCCATTCCTTCTTTTGGTATGGCTTGAGCACTTTCATCGTCGTCGGAATCTGGTTTGCCGAAGTCAAGATGTTCAAAATAAAAGAGATCCCTCTTTACTCTGATTTGAAATCTGTCTACAAGGTTTCTCATCTGAAGAAGTAAAATGCTTAATTTCTTATTTTCTGTTACAAACTGGATTGTATCTTTAATCAACGACCTCGGATACTTTGGAATTTTTTTAGGGATGACTCTGGAAAGTTCTTTCTTCCCTTTCCCGAGCGAGATAATTCTCATTCCTGCGGGTGCCCTCGTTTACCAGGGAGAAATGAATTTTTTTCTTGTATTCTTCTTTGGACTTCTCGGAAGCCTTGTTGGTGCCTGCATAAATTATTTCATCGCTTTCTTTTTAGGAAGAACCGCAGTCGATCTTCTCTTAGACAAATACGGTGGTTTTCTTTTCTTAACGAAAGCGAAACTTAGAAAGGCCGACAAATATTTTGAAAACTATGGGGAGATTACAACTTTTGTCGGCAGGCTAATCTTCGTCGTTAGACAATTAATTTCCCTACCTGCGGGATTCGCGAGAATGAACTTCAAGAAATTTATTCTTTATACAGCGTTGGGAGCCGCGATATGGACTGCAATCCTGATTCTAGTGGGATACTTTCTTGGTAATACTGACATAAGCACAATAATGAAATTTATAACGATACTTTTAATTGGGATTTCAATCCTGATTGTCATAATTTACAGAAAGTTCAAAAGAAAAAATCAAATTAGATATCTTTGTTAACTTCTGCAAGAACTTCAACTAAAAATCTTTCAGTCCCCTTCAATATTTCACAACCTTTGATGTTTATAGTATAACATGAATCCCCGGTTTGTTCAACGACTGTTTCATCCCCTTCTTGAATTGTCACATACATTTTTTCCGACGCTGGCTTGCAAGTCATATCTTCACCAGCGTTAACTTTTACTTTCAACACATCAAATACTCTCCCAAAAGTATCCATCGCTACAGAAGAATAACCTTCGCAGGCAAGTCCGTATGTAATCTCCATATTCATCTCGTTCTTAAGATTAATCTCTCCCTCAAAAGGAACTTGACTCTCGAGCTTTCTTGCGTCATTCCTAAAATAAAAATTATATTCTGCCCTTTCTCCGTCGAGGAGCACAGGCAACTTCGTATTGTATGTCGTAAGACACGGCTTTGCGTCACAGAATATTACCTCTGTAAAGTTCACACCCTTGTATTCAAAACTGGTCGGCTGCTGATTTCTCCCAGTTAAATAGGCCCCCAAAAATCCTGCAATTATGATAACTCCTGCGGCAATCAAAATGTTAGTAAGAATTCGGTCATCATTCTTAGACCTTTTAACCGAAATCTTCTCTTCGGCGTTTATACTTTTCGGTTTATTTTTTCTCCCAGTTTTTTTCTTTGCCATTAAATAATTAACACCTCAAAGACTTTATTAACTTTCCGCCGATTCCTAACGATTCCTAAATTACTTCAAGAATTTTGAACAAAAATCCGTCGGCAAGCGCGAGAATATCTTCTTTTGGACCTTCAATAAACACACAATTATTTTCCTGTCGAACAGTACCTTCAGTACCTTCCTTTATTACAATTAATCTATCTTCTCCGTTGCAAGTTTTTAGAGGTAATCCTCCCAGACACTCCGTTCCTTCGATGCATGCGTCGTTTACTTTACTCGATATTCTAACAAGGTTCGCTCTTATTTCTGTTTCCGCATCAGTATTTTCGGAATAAATGTAAAGTGGCACGTCTTGATAAGAAGCCGCGCCAATTAAATCATTACTTACTTTCGGAAAAAAACTTTCAATCTCTTGAGGATTGTAACTAAAAGAAAAGCCTCCTGCCACCCAAAATCCGTTTATTTGAGAAAATTCAACCCCTTTATATGTTACCGAATTCTCTGTTCCTTGATTATCTGAATCATCTCCCGAGTTCAAACCAGATTGGAATGCATATCCTACAACACTAAAAAGCATCACAAGCACAAGGGCGAATCCAACTACCACTTGATTCCTTTTCTGATTCTTTTCTTTCTCGTGTCTTGAAATAAGTTTTTTCATAATAAAAACTAACAACTTTTCTTTATAAATTTTGACATGGCTTTAGCCAGAAGTTAAAAAAAAAGAAAAAGAAAAAATAAATTAAATTTGTATTTATGCGACTGTAGTCAATGCAGCAGTTGCGGTAGTACCTGTATACTTCTTACCAACAGTAGTATCAATCGCTCCTGATGGTCTGTTTCTCAAGTATGTAGCAGCATTAACAGTGTCTTCTCTTTCGTAACCAGCAACAAGCAAAGCAACTTTGCCGCTTGCATTAGGGTTAGCGAAGCTCTGGATAACGAATTGTCCAGCGCCGACTCCTGTCGCGCTTGTCCATGCACTTCCACAGTATGCTCCTCCAACAAGTGTAGCAGCAACTGAATTAACACAGCTTCCTCCGACAACAACAAGGTTTTTGCTCTGAACTGAGCTCAACTCTGCAGCCGTCACAACAACACTTCCCGTTTGGGTTGCGTTTGATGTAGCTCCCGTAGAATCAAAGTATATCTTTGAATACACTTGTGAAGTGGGATACGTCAATGTTGCAATCTTCTGGTCAGAGTCGTCTGCGTTCAATAAAGCATATGTTCCCCAAAGGTCAACATACTCTGTTAAATCAGTATCGGTTCTCTTTGTAGCACTGAATTGTGTTGGGGCGGTAAATCTAACTGTATTTACTCCAACACCATTTGCGCTTGTTCCAAGAGGAGTTGTTTCAAGTTCTATAACAGTAGCTTCATAGTTTGAGCTATCATCTTTGCCTTCCCATAAAACTACTGAAGGTGCGCCAATCAGCGTACCATCAATCATTCTCAGCTGTATCGTTGTCTCGTTAACAACGGTTGTACCGTTTATGAAGTAACTCAATCTTCCGATAGTAATTGCAGTTCCGTTTACAGCATGTGGATCTGCGGCAGTAGATGTAACAATCACAGAGCTTCCAATAGTCCAGTTACCGTGACTTGCATTACCTCCGGCGTATGTAACCGCAGTGGTCGTATAACCGTCACCATCTGGGAATTTAAATCCAGTTATGGCAGTTCCAGTCGAATCCGCAGGATCAACTATCAAACCAGTCAAGTTAACAGAAGTCAACTTTTCATAAAGCGCTAGATTACCAAGATTCTTTGTCTGAATCGTTGGATAAACTACTACTTGTGTAGCTGAGCTATCTGAAGTTGGATAACTAAAGACTACTCTTCCAGCATCTCCAGTATCATAGAAGTTAACAGTGTACTGCTTACCTTGTATAGTAACAGTACCAGCTCCTTCAGCTGTGAATGTAGTAGCGTATGTCTCTCCACTCATCTCATCAACAAGGCTAACTTTGTCATTTGTATAGGTAACTCCAGTATCGTTATAGATTTGGGTAACTTTAGCTATAACTCCGTAATCCTCGTTTCCAAGAATCACATACTGATTTTCGCTAACATTCTCCTTTTCTCTAACATGGATGGTATAGTTCTGCGTATCTCTCAAAGCAAATGCATTGCTCTCGTTATGGGCAAAGTCAAGTGTAGCTGTATTGTCTCTCTTATCTGTAAAAGTAAGAGAAGCTGAAGCATCTCCTGAGGATTTGATAGATAGAGTTTCTCTTCCAGAATCTGAAAGAGGACTACTTATTCCCTCAAATACAACTCTGAGACCTCCGAATACAGGGTCTACAAATGCTTGACCTTCAACAATAGCATCGTTACTTGAACTTGGTCTGAATACAGAAACTGTTAATCCAGTCATTGCAAGTGTTGTTCCAGTAAAGGTTACTTTTGTACCATCAACAAGTGTATCATCAGATCCCACCTTAACTTTCTGACCATTTGTAAACGTCATTTTTTGAGAACCAAGTAACAGTGTGGCATCTATAGTGCTTAATGCTGTAGATTCAGTAACAGTCTTCAATGCAACTTCAAGTCCATTAATTTTCTTTGATGAACCTGCAGTAATCGATTTTTGTTCTCCATTAACATTTATTGTGGCAGAAGTTGTCCCACTTCCAGTTACTAATTCAACAGTATAGGACGTTCCATCCACAGTTACAGTTTGTGAAGGGCTAGGACTGCTTCCTCCAGCAGTTAATGAAATTTCTTGAGCAGATTTGAACAAAACTAAATTAGTTGCATCAGTTGCAGTACTTACCACAAAGTCTTTTCCAAACAACCTTATTGATTCTCCTTCCGAATCGCTGTGTGAGAAGTTAATGGCAGGCATGGTTACAGAAGCGTTGTATAAAACGTTTCCGACATCACTGCTAAGACTTATTCCTATAACTGGATCATCACTACTTGTAGGTTGTCTCGCAAAGATAACCTTATTTGAATTATCTGCTCCAGCCGTAGTTCCAACTCCAACCTTCAATGTTGATGTCATCTTTGAGTCTACATTTCCTGAGAAAGTGTAGTCTGCAAGGATAGTTGGAAGGTCTGTTTTTGTAAGCGTAGATTTAGCTGCATTAAGTGAAGTGTTTAGCCAGATTCTTGTTGAGCCAGTATCGAATGATACAGCCTCAGATCCAACAGAAACACTACTTGTAACTAAGCCCAAAAGTTGATTAGCAACGCTTGTTGCCTCGCTTACATCAGTAGCAGCAGCAGGTGGTGAAGCACCGTGAACAACTGCGAAATCAGCCGAACCAGCTGAACTAACAAAAGGTTGTGGATAATTTGCAGCACTAGCAACTCCTGCAGTCATACCAACTAACAATGCGCTAGCGGCAACTGCAAAAATTTGTCTAAAATTTCTTTTCATATTATTTTCTTTTCAACCTCCTTTCAACTATATTAGAGAGATGCCGATGGCAACCTTCACCGACCCGGCAATCATAGGGTAGAACCGCCAGGTTAAGTGAATATGAATAATTTTGAGACTGGCTAATCTTAACATTCAAATGTGCCAATCCTTTTTTCGTTTTTGTATATAACATTGAGTTTGTCTCCTCGCTAATCCCCTATTAGAACGCCCTCAGGCGTAATGTCTAACTAGGAAAATCAATTTTTCTTTAAAAAGCTTACTATCTAATTTTTCTGAAACCTCTAAAAAGAGGCGGTTTTCAAGGTTTTATTTATAAAGATTGTGGTACCACTACACTATCAATACAGTATGCAGATTTTTGCAAATCAGAAGGCTTATTAACATATCTTTCCTATCTTCTATTATATTGCTAAGATAAACATATATGTGGAATATATATTCCCAAGATATCTATTAGAAAATAATAGATATGCTCCATGAGGGCAAAAATCACAAGATGCCAAAAATAAAAATAAGAGAAATAACTATAGAACAGTCTAAAGGAACCTTCTCCATATTTAAGAAGTCCGGAACCTCTAAAAAAGACTACGATTTTGAAGGACTCTCTGTTCTCAGGCAGCTTCTGAGTAACGAAAAAGCAAGGCTCCTCCACGTGATAAAAACTCAGTCTCCGGGTTCAATTTATGATCTAGCAAAAAAGCTTGGCAGAAATTTCAAAGCTGTAAGTGATGACTTGAAATTTCTTGAAAGATTCGGCTTCATAGAACTTCTTGAGGAAAAAACGAAGAAAAGAATTAGGCATAAGCCAGTTATTTCGGTAGATTCAATAACTATTCATGTTAAAGTTTAATCTGCGTAGTAAGCTCTGAAGAATATTTCTATTGAACCCGGCAGAGTTTGCGAAGAACCTCTATAACTTCCATTATTTAATCCTTCTTTAACTGAAGCAAGCTCTCTCTGGCCTGCGACAACTCTAATCTCATATCCTTTAACTGGTCGGTCTTTCCCAACGTCCCAACTTGAATCAGAAACAGCCTTCAGTGTGGAATTCAAAACGTCACAAGTTTTTCTTTTGTCTTGACAAAGCGAATCTTTGGAACATTCAGTAATTAACTTCTGCATTGAAAATAGCCCGAGGAAATTTCCGCAATCGGTTGTATAATGGAGAGAAGATTGTATAAAACTTTCAACTTCGTAGCTTTCAGCGCCCTCGTTTCTATCACTCCTTATGTAAAAAACGAGCAGGAAAAGCATAGCTATGGCTACGATTATTATTATCAGCGCGAAGCCAACCATTTCTTCCTGAGCTCTTTTATTTTTTATCATTCTCCGTAATAGACGATGACTTTTGCCATTTCGCATTTATTATCAATAATTCCCTCGATGTTGTCTTTCCTGCACAAAGCTACAAAGTTGGACACTCCAACCCCAGAAACATCTTCGCCAAAAGTTCCTAAAATTATTATTTCATTACAGTTTGGATAATTTCCCAAACTACATTCCACACTATTTCCAGAAGGATATATCTTCCGAACGCTTATTTTTTCAACTCCCCAAAATCCAAGATACGTTGTTTCATGACCTTTCAGCACCATAACTTTATCGGAGTCAATGCAGTTTGCCTTAAACCCGTCAAAAGAATTCCCGCAGGAAAATTCGGGCGAGTTCGCCAACTTCGAAACCAAAAACAGAGCGTTCTTTTCTTCAATCAAATTCGCAGACTTCTTTATATCTGAAAAAACAAAAGTAAGGAAAAACATTCCCACAAAAACAAAAAACAGCGTCACGGCTATAAGCATGAAAGCCATTTGCTGAATTTTCATCTGACCTATTTTTCTCATTTCAAATCTCTCACGAATTTTCCAACTTTAATCTCTATGTCTCTCAAAATTTTCCTAGCAATCTCTTCTTTATTCTTATCTCCTACTTTCACATCGCGAATTTTCCAGACGATAAGTTTCATTTTGAATAAATTTTCTTTGAACATTGAAGCCGGAACGTCGTCGGCAGTAATCACGATAATATCAGTCTTTTTGAGAACTGCAGAGTCAAGCGATTTAGATTCAACTTTAAGATTAATTCCAAATTCTTTCGCAACTTTTTTCTCTGCCGCATAACCCCTGTCCTTGTCTAAATCTCTTTTGTGCCATTTCATCATTCCTGCGCTTCGTGCTCGGTATTTTTTATTCTTGTTGAATTTTTTAAAAAATTCTTCGGCGGCACGACTTCTAAAGATGTTGTGCTTACAAACAAATAAAATATTCTTCACCATAAAACACACTCCGCTCTCTCGTTTTCTTTACCCACGTTTTCCGCTTCTCGCGCGACGCTGAATATATCTTCAGAATCACGAGCACTTTCAGTCAAACTTCTTAGCGAAAAGAGATTAACCTCTGAATTGCTACAACCCTGTCCAGAAATAATCTTTGATTTGTCTATGTAAACTGATGAAAGTTCACTCGTTCGACCCATTAGTCTCATTACTTGACATTCATAAATCTCGGGGTCTGAAAAAACAGCTGCATACATTAAAGCGTCGCTTTCAAAATACATAACGCCTCCATTCTTTTCAACTTCCTTTGCGTTATAATTCACAACTGCATAACATTCTTGTCCCGTAATTGAAAAACAAATTCTCTTACTTCCCGTCGGACAATCTGAGGTGAATATATTTTCCTGACTCAAATCAGCTAACTCTTCCTTCACATCGCCAGGCGCATCTTCAAAACAGTAAGCATCTCTTGAAGAAGTCATATACACGAGGTCCGCGACTTTAAACGGAAGTTCAAAAGCCTTTGAAAAAAGAAAAAAATTCTTCCCTTCAATACTTTCTTCCGAAAAAATATATTTGTTCTGGAACGCGGCGTCGATATCTGTCGGACTCCATTTCCCGAAACTTTTTTGTGAGACACTTATCATTTGTCTTCCAAAATTTCCAGTAATGTCTTCACATTTATTATTTATTCTCGTTTCAACGGGTAAAGTCAAAAGGGTCGTCTGTCCCGATTCAAAACCCGTTTCGAGAGGATTTAACAAGATGCCTATTTCTTCTCCCGTTCTCGCACTGTTCACTTCTCCGCCGGTGTTAATAACTTTCGTCGCGCCATAAATCGCCAAAAAAAGTATGAATCCTCCGACGACAACTGCAAAAAACCACGAGAAAGATATCTCAAAACCTTTTTTATTTTTCAAAATCATTTTATTTCTCCACTATTACAAGAGCCTCACCAAATTTCTTTAATAATCTCATTTCCAATTTTCCATCAGAAACTTCAAGACAAAAAGGATTATCATTCCTCGTAATTTCTCCGAGATTAATGTTTTTGATCTCTATTC
>JAHJMH010000075.1 GCA_018821425.1 Nanobdellota archaeon | reverse complement strand
TATTTTATCATTGATGCCCGCCTTTTCAAGAAAATAATCGTAGGCTTGCGCTGTGACGACAAATCCGGGTGGCACTGGGATTTTAAGATTGTAAATTTCGGCGAGGTTCGCCCCCTTTCCTCCGGCGATATTCCCCGAACTTTTATTCAATTCAGAAAACCATTTTATGAAATCCTCGCTTGGCATGCGAATGAATAATTTAGAAAGTTAATAAATGTTTTTGTGTTTTGAGATGATTTTGAAATTAGAAAGATTTATAATTCCTTTTCTCTAATAAAATGAAAGGTGAAATAATGGAAACAGGAAATCGTAAAAATCAGGGTGGTAGTTTGCAGAAACCATTTAAGTATAAGCAGCCTAGATATGTTGCATTTAGTATAATATCCGTCGTCCTTGTCATTCTTATTGCAGGGATTTTTGTTGTTTTAGAAAAAAGAGATGATGCATTGGCGAGGCCAAGTGATGAAGTCATTTTGAGTGGCGGTGAGTTAATTGGGGATTCTGGTTGTTCATTGGATGCAGATTGTATTTCTCTTTATGGAGCAAATAATTATTGTTCTGCAGGTCAATGTTATTTTTATGCGAAAGTTAATTTAGAGCGTCCTTCTTCGTCGGGTCGAGGTAGTTCCGGCGGCGGTTCTTCAAGTTCGAGTAGTTCTGGAAGTTCCGACGGGTCAGGCGATTCTCCAGCGGCTCCAATTGATATTCCTGCTTCCGAAGAAAAACCGAGTGGTCTTTTAGGATTCTTTTCAAAGTTCTTTACAGGTAATGTAGTTTCTGAGGCCGCTGGGAAGCCGATTTATTATAATGACGGGTATGTTGGGATTGGAACGGCGGAACCTGAAAGAAAACTTCATATTTCTGGTGGGGGTGGAGCGATGATTGAGAGCACAGTCCCAGTTTTAACTTTCAAGGCTGCGGCAGACAAAATTTGGACACTTGTTCAAGCAGGCGATTTTGCAATAGCCGAAGATGGAACCACTAATAGACTAGTTCTTAAATCTGGAGGTAATGTTGGGATTGGAACGGCGGAACCATCAACGACTCTTGATGTTAATGGAAACTTAAAAACAACTCAAGGAGCCTTTTTTCAAGGATGGACTTCAATGTCAGGTCTTTCTGGAGTTTTTATTGGGAATATTGATTCACAAGGATATGATATTCATGCCTGGAATGGTGATGCTGGACCTGGTTCTTTAATTCTTAATAGATACGGAGGTAATGTCGGAATCGGAACTGTAAACCCCTCTGCTGTTAATGGTGCCTTTGGAAGAATCTTGGAGATAAGCAGTTCTGGAAATACTGGACTTTTGCTAAGTTCAACGGCAGCAACGGGGGGTCAGCAATGGGGATTATATTCTGGAAATGATGGCACGTTCCATGTGTGGGATTCTAAGAATGGAGTTAATGCAGTGTCTATGTATGGAGGAGTTAATCCTGCTGTTAGATTATATGTCGCGGGTTCGATAAGACTTCAACCAGTAATTACTTCTTTGGGAGCATGTGATTCTGGTACCTTGGGAACTATCACCTATCACTCGGCTTACGAAAGATTTTATGGATGCACTGGACATGGATGGGTTCCGTTAAATAGCTAAGCAAAAAGCGTTAAAATTTATAAAGAACTTCTCTATTAATATTTTATGGGATTTTTTAAAAGCGGTGCATTCGTTTTTGTATGTGTTATTTTATTTGTTTCATTGCTAACCCTCAATTCTTTTCTTACGATGAGCATTTCCCTAAGTCATGATAATGTGCAGGAAGAATTTTCTCCCATCGTGAAGGATTTGGCTAATGAAGTTCCCGACACGATTGAAAGATTCAGCAAGTTCGACGTTTCCGATTTTGACGTCGCTGGAGCGATTGATGGGAATTTTGGGAATATGGAAGCTCATTGCGCGAACTACAGCGATTACGTTTTTATTTTTGAAGAGCAAACAATTGTGATTCCTTGTTCTTATCTTGCCGACGGAAAAGAGGCGGTTGTTAACAAGACTGTAAATGATTTCGTTGACGGAATTTATTATGATAACTACGACTGCAGTTTTTGGGGTTGCTTATCCAAAGAGAAGTTTCCTTTCTTCCTTGTTTCTCAGAAGGCGCGAGATTATTGGAATGGGAAGTTTTATTTTTCCCTAATCGCATCTTTAATTCTCGTCGGACTTCTTTTCTTTTTGATTGAAAATAAAGCCAATTGGTCGATTTTTACAGGGGGGCTGATTGTTCTTTCGGCAATATCGTTCTCAAAAATTAATGAAATCATGTTTAATATTTTCTCTTCAGGAAGCTTAAAATTCTTTTCTCTATTCCTTAACATTCTCTTCAGCAAATCAGGAACCGTTTTCTGGATTTTTTCTGTCTTTGGTTTTGTTATCGTTGGCGCAGGAGTGGCCTTGAGAATTGGTTTCCTGGATTTCCAAAAGAAAAAGTTCTCAAAAAAGGAAGTTCGTCAGATAGTTCAAGAAGAGGTTGAGAAAAAGTCTGATGGAAAGAAGAAAGGAAAGATTTAATTATCAACCTATATCACATTTACTATGGTTACAACAGGATACTTAATGGAGGCAGAAGGCAAAAAGACAGAGGGAGGACTTGAATCTCAATTTAGAGTTGAAGTTGGAGATTTAAGTTCAGAACTTAAAATGTCCATATTTGATTTTGTTGCGGAATTAAGATGGAGAGATAATCGTGATGTGATTTTGGAAGATGTTTGGATGAGTAACGCATTTCATGATTTTAAAGTGTATCGAGGAACTAAGATAATATTGGAAAGTTTAAAAAGAATGGGGGCTAACATCGAGGAAGTGATGATACAAAGACCTTCTCTGGGAATCGTAGAATCTTATTCTGGATATGTCGCAACTTTTAATTAATCTCTCACTTCCTTTCTTTGTTTCTACTTAAGAATCCCTTGAGGAACTCTTTGTTTTCTTCGGAACCTTTCTTCACTTCTTTTATCGAGTAAACTGAAATCCCTGCTTTTTCATGCTTGGCTGTTTTTAGATGAGCCATTAACT
>JAHJMH010000074.1 GCA_018821425.1 Nanobdellota archaeon | reverse complement strand
CACGACTTCTCCGCGAAAAACAGAGTCGCACACAGCACGAAAAAAAATCTGCTCCTCGCAATAGTCGACGAAGAAGGCGACGTAAGTTATTATGAAGTACGATGGGTGAAACCTTAGAAAAAATACCGTTTCGGACAGATTGGCCTCCGGAAGATATAATTGAGTGGGAAGGCTACCCTACAAATAAATATGGCGGAATTATGCTGCATTCGGTAAGAGTAAATGGAACCCATTACACAATAGAATGCGCAGAGTATGATGCAACATCAGGAAAATGGATGTATGAATTCTTAAATTCCCGAGGAGAATGGGAATCTTATAAGGTCTCTGAAGAAGCAATAAGAGAGAGGATTTCTGATGCGCCTGTTAGATTAGAGATAGTCCTTAAACAAAGAATCAAAACATAAAAATCTTTATAACCATCCTATATCTACTTCAATTATGCCCGCACAAGATACTTCTCAAATAAAAGAAAAAATCGTCTCATTCATCAAAAGAACCGGACCGAGTCTTCCAGTGCACATCGCCAAAGAAGCAGGATTAAGCATTCTATTCGCCTCTGCATTTTTGTCTGAAATTCTTTCCGAGAAAATTATTAAAACAAGCAATATGAGAATTGGAAGTTCCGCTCTTTATTTTGTTCCAGGTCAAGAAAGAATGCTTGAAAGATTTGCTCACCATCTGAAAAGTAAAGAAAAAGAAGCATTCAATCTTCTCAAAGAAAAAGGAACTCTGAAGGATTCTGAACAAGAACCTGCAATAAGAGTTGCGATTAGAGAGATAAAAGATTTTGCAATTCCATTTCGAAAGTCGGGAAGCGAAGACCTTGAATGGAGATTCTTCAATGTACCTGAAAAAGAAAGGGAAATTCTCCCTGAGTTTCCGAAAATTCAGGAAGAGCCTCAAGGAGAATCTCAACAACAAAAAAGAGGGGAGGCACCTCAAAAAATTCTCAAGGTTCAAGAAGAACTTCCAAGAGAGGTGCAATCAAAACAGAATCAAGAACTAGGAATCTTCGACAATTCCATAGAAAATCCTAAAGTTCAAAAGGTCAGAAAACCAAAGAAAAAAAATTCTCAGAAAGAAAATAATTTCTTCATGAAAGTAAAAGAATCTCTAGTGAAAAAATCAATAGAACTCTCCGATATCTTAGTCTTTAATAAAAATGAAATCATACTCCGGGTTCAAGAGAGAGGAAACGAAAAAATTCTCGTTGCATATAATAAAAGAAGAATTAGCGAGGGAGATATTATTAAAGCTTCAAAGAGAGCGGAAGAATTTGACAATCTTCCTTATATTATCCTAAACACAGGAACTCCGCTTAAAAGAACGGGCGATCTGCTTAAGGCAATAAAAAATCTGAGTTCAATAGAAGAGATTGAATGACAATATTTAAAAACGCACAGGAACAACTTTTACGATGGGAAAGATAAAATCAAAGCAAATAAAGAGAACTGGGAAAGAGCTCGTAAAAAGAGGAATCCAGTTTAGTGATAACTTTGATAAGAATAAAGAAATACTCGGGAAAACTATGCCAAGTAAAAAGATAAGAAACCAGATTGCAGGGTTCCTTGTAAGATTCGAAAGGCAAAGACAAAAAGAAATCAAAGCGTCTGCTTAATTATTTTCTCTTTTTCTTCTCAGAAAGCATCTTCTTTATCAAAGAAATATCTTCTTTTATTTTCTTCAGCTCTCGACCTCTTCTTCGATTCATCAGAACATTAATTATTCCAAAGATTATAGAAACAGCAATAAGCCCCCCAAGCGCCTGGGCGAGATTAGTTAAAGAATTTAAAGGAAATACCGCAACGTCTATAAGAGTACTATTCACCATCTAATAAATAAACAAAAAGGATTTATTAAACTAATGGCTCTGGGGAGAATTTAACCCCCGACCTCTGCCTAACTCAAAGCAAACTGGTTTGAGTCAATGAAAATCCCTTAGGATTTGCTTTCATGAGAGCAGCGCTCTAAACACTGAGCTACAGAGCCAATTAAAAGAAAAATAGATTGTTTAAAAAGATTGCCGATGTAGCGACTCAGCCGGGTTTAAAGATGGGGGTTACTGTAAGGGGTTTCCCCCTCATGAGCTACAGGACCAAAATAATAAAAATTAAATTATTTAAAAAGTATGCGGTTCTTTTAGAAATCTCAAAAAATATTTAAACGGGACAAAAGGCATCGTTTCAATCCAAAAAAAATAGTAGGGTTTTAAAGTTAAAGAAAAACAATAAAGGCAAAAACCCACTAAAACCTATCTTTTCTTTTTAGCAACTTTCTTTTTAGCAACTTTCTTTTTAGCAACTTTCTTTTTCGTTGTCTTCTTTGTCGTCTTCTTAGCTGCTTTTTTCTTAGCTTTTTTCTTCGGCATTTTACACCTCTTTTTTAATTAAATAAAATAAGATACTATTGTTTAAAAAGTTTTGTCTTTATTCAAAAGTTTAAAAAAACAATTTTAGTTTTTTCTACCATCTTATTTAGGTTTTCTTTACCAGCGTAGTTTTTCTTTTTCTAAAAGAAAAACCCGTTTCTAAAAAAGAAACCTGTTGTCGACGGTGAAATTACTTAACAATTTCCCCCGATTTTTCAAATTCAATTTCTCCAAAAATTAATTTTTTTAGAACATCTTTTAACTCAGATATTTTTACGCGAATTTGTTTAGCAGAATCTCTATCACGAATTGTAACACTTTTTTTATTAAGACTTTCCTCGTCGACAGTTACGCAAAAAGGTGTTCCAATTTCATCATTTCGAGCATACCTCCGACCAACACTCCCCCCAGAATCATAAATCACATTGAATTCTTTTTTAAGATTTTCATAAATTTCTCTTGAAATATTTACAATTTTTTCATTGGTTCTAACAATTGGAAAGACCGCTGCTTTTACCGGTGCAAGACTCGGATGCAATCTGAGAACAGTTTCACCTTTCTGATTCTTGCAATAAGATTTTGAAAGCAGAGCCAAAAAAACTCTTTCAATCCCAAAAGTCGGCTCAATTACCCTCGGTAAAACTTTCTTCCCAGTTTTATCATCAACAATTTCAAAACTCTCTCCACTTTCTTTTTGATGTTGCATCAAATCATATTGCCCGCGATTTGCATTCCCTGCAACTTCTTTCGAACCAAAAGGATAATCGTAATCAATGTCAAATGTCGCGGACGAATAATGGGAGAGTTCATCTTTTTTGTGCTCGCGAATTTTTATTTCTTCAAGCCCCAAATTTCTAAACCAAATAATTTGTTCTGCTAACCAATACGCATGCCATTCTTCCAATTTCTTTTTGTTAAGCATCTCGCTAATCATGGTTTTTTTAAGTTCATCTCCCCCTGTTGTTTGAGTTTCAGCATCAAGGAGATTTAACTTCAAATTGAGATGTTCTTTTGTGAGTAAATTACATCCTTCATCGTCGGGAGAAATGAAAAATTCAAATTCTCCAATATGAAATTCTCTGCATCTGAATAAAAAGTCCCTCGGAGCAACCTCGTTCCGAAAGCATCTTCCCAACTGCGCAATACCAAACGGAAGTTTCATACGCGAAGTCTGATGAACTAATTTGAAATTCATAAACATTCCCTGCGCAGTTTCTCCTCGGAGATAAACATCCTCCCCATTTGACCCTACACTTGTTCGGAACATTTGTTCTACGACTTTCGCATTATCCCAATTCAGCTCACCACCACAAGACTCACATTTTATTTTTCCCAAATCAGGTTTATCTACCTTGCTCAACTTTTTGCACTTCTTGCAACCAACCAAATAATCATTAACGTTAAAATTCTCAATATGTCCCGAAGCTTTCCATGTCCGAGGGTGAGAAATTATACTCGCATCAATTCCAACCATGTTCTCTTTCTGTCTGACAAAATGATTCCACCAATTGTCCTTGAGATTTTTAAATAATTCTGTACCTAAAGGACCAAAATCCCAAAACCCTGCGAAGCCTCCATAAATCTCCGAACTTTGATAAACAAAACCTTTCCTTTTACAAAAATTCGCAAGCTCCTCTATCGAAAGTTTCTCGTGCACCAGTTTTCTCTCTTCCCTAACATCCTTCCCCACAACATTCGAATTATTCTCTTTCGGTTTCATCTTCTTAATTATCTCCTTTGCTTTTTTATCAGCATCCTTTTTCGTTTTCCCAAGGTACGCCAAAGTTTTCGTCTTAACTTTCCCGTCGACCCTTTGGTTCTCATTAAGATAATAGTACTCGTTGTTATTAATTTTCTTTTTTACAACGAAAGCCATTATTTATCCACCACAAAAGGATATTTAAATTTGTTGAAACAATTATTTTTCAGACGGCTCATCAAGGGAGGTAGCAATTTTATCCTTGGAAGTTTTATCAACAGAGGGAGTTTTTTTATTTTTTGGAACCTTCTTTTCTCTCGATTTTCTAATCTTTCTAATGATTATAAATATAATAATTAACGCGAGGAGAACTCCGAGGAATAACACTGCACGACCTCTCCCAATATTCCCTAAGTCAAAGATTGCGAATCCTCCAATGGAGCCTCCAAGGGTAACTGGTTTTAATACCGAACTCGAATAAATCTCTGAGTTGAAATTTGCCCTCAAGTTCAATTCATCAGCTTCAAAATCTCTACTCAAAGGAACATCCGTACTAAATTCTTCAGAAGAATCCGCCACGATCTCCTTCAATTCCACGACTTCCGCAACTTTATTATTATTCAAATCAAGTAAAGAAAATGAAACGTTAATTTCCTGATTTTCTCCAGCGAGTTCTTTAAGAATGTAGATAATCCTCACATTATCGGAGCCAGCTCTTTGAACGCTGACAATATCAAACCCGATTTTCTTTTCCACACTAACTGGAACGCTCCCTCCTGTAACAATTTCTTCATCAATTTCCTGAATTTTAATTTCCGCTTTCCCTGAAACGATTCTTTCTAACTTAATATACAAATCATAAAATCCGTCGCTGTTTAAATCAAATTTCTTAATTTCGCTTAGTTTAAGAGTAGTTGTTATTGGCTCACTCTGAATTTCAATTACAACTTCATCATCTGAGACAGAACTTAAACTAATGCTATGTGAGTCTTGTCTATCCCCTGATTTTATTTTAAACTCTATTTTTTCTTTCGTGCCTATTTCCTTTACAACACCTTCGCTTATCTCCGACGAAGAAACACTGACGCTTCTAACTGGAGAAGAACTACCTCCGCCGCCCCCCGACGAGATTGACGGCTCAGCAACATTATTTACAACTAAAGTTATATTATTTGAACTCCTGCTTTCTATCCCATCTGTCGCAGTAAACACAATATATTCTGTTCCAAACCAATTTGCATCGGGAATGAAGATTGCTATTCCAGTCTCATTATCTATTGTTATAGAAACATTCGCAACCCTTCCAAAATTCCAATTAATATCATCACCGTCGCTGTCAAAACAATAAGCAGATAAATTAATTTCTAAATTTGTATCTTCATTCCAATTCTGATTCTGAATCAAAGACCAAGTCGGAGGGGAATTCAAAAGATTGTAATCAATTGCAACTCTAATTAAACTCGGAGTCACGCTTGAGTCCGGACTTGTAAAAGAAACCTTATATTGAAAATATTGCGAAACCAAATTAAGATTATCTAAATCTGTAATATTCTGAAAAGTTCCATCACTGCAATCTGACTGAGAACAAGTTCTAATCTGGAAATTAAGACTTGTTGGTTGTGAAAAATCTGTCAAACCTTTAGGATCATTGCCTGCCCCTGCATTTAGATCTCCCTGTTCGGTCCAAGAAACTCCAAAGTCCGTTGATTCAAAAATTCGACCAGAACAATCGGCAATAAAAAAATTATCTTCTGAATCTATAAACATTTTACAGCCATCATTTGAATATGATGTGAAAGAATCATTTATCTTGTTCCAAGAAACCCCCGAGTCACTTGACTTATAAAAATCTTTATTCAATAAGATGTACAAATTATCGGATGAATCAACATCCATACTATCTGTTCCACTTCCACCCCCATAATCATCACTAACTTTATCCCAGTTAATACCAGAGTCAGTTGATTTGTAAACATCTCCTGCACCATCTACAATGAATATGTTATTAGATGAATCTATCGCTATGCCCTTAGCATTGTTCGTTGCCCCCCCATTAAAATCTCCTTGTAATGTCCAAGTAATTCCCAAATCATTAGAAAAATAAACATCACCAGAAGCATCGGCAATATATAAATTTCCAGAACCATCATCTTCTCCTAATAATAATCCAGAATCTGCAAAGCTATCATTAATGACAACAAAATTATCTCCAGTTAATGAATTCCAAACTTCTCGATGGGAATTTGATATTATGTATAAATAATTAGAATTAGCAAACATATCTTCCGTATCAGATGTCCTTCCATAACCTGCTTTTGTTAGATTCCAGTTTAATCCTAAATCACTGGATTTGAAAACATCTCCTCTGCCATCCACGCCAAATAAAAAGTTAACATCAGGAGTTGTTGAAACATATGTAAGATTGTTCCAAGTTGCATTTTCTCCAGTATCAAAAATTTCGCTTTCATAACTTCCAGTTAAATTACTGCCAATCAACACAACAGCACTTTCATTATAAGTTGTATTTAAAAAAGTTCCTTCAAATCCACTTCCCGAATCCTCAAAAACGGCAAATCCAGTAGGACTTCCATTCCAAGAATAAAGAGCTGCAATCACAACAGCAATAAGAATCGCAACCGCGAGATATAATGTTCCTTTATTCATTTTGATTATAGCCAGATTTTTTCTAGTTAAAAAAAGAATTAATGTTTTAAAAATCTTCTCGGGGCGGGGCATATAATAGAATTTATCTCAAAATAGCATTCTGAAAAGATACTGTTCAATACTTAAGATAACTGATATTAGTTTCTTATTCAAGAAAGCTTTTAAATAGATTTCTTATCTTAAAGTTAGAAGCCCTTGTAGCTCAGCCTGGATAGAGCGACTGCCTTCTATGTAAGGAACCAAGGTTCCTTGATAGTCAACCTCCTTTGAGGAAACGAAGAGAGCAGTAGGTCGCAGGTTCGAATCCTGTCAGGGGCATTTTATCTTTTAGAACATTATGATATAAGACACGATATGTATTATTCCCATTTCCTTTCAGAACCTATTTTTTATTCTAGCAAAGAAGCTAGAACCTCAGGACAAGAAACTCTTGAAAAAGTTATGAACCCTGATTTAGATTTTTAAAAAAGTGAACCAACGAGAACAATTTATGAAGCTACAGAAATTAGTTAAAATATTTCTAACAACAAGGATTAATCCTTCTGTAAATACTTTTAAATAAAGACTTCTTTAGATAATGACAAGCGGGGATGGCGAAGTGGTCTAACGCGCTCGGCTGCAACTGAGGGGGACACCCCCTTACACTAACCCCCGAAGAAATGTCTTCGGAGACGGCAGTGCCCGGGTATTCGTGGGTTCAAATCCCACTCCTCGCTCTTTGGGATTTGATAAATCTAGTTAAAAGAAGTCAAATCTCAACGCTATCCAAATCATTCGGAATCTCAGTATTTTTGAAAACCTTCTTCGCATCTTTCAAAACAACATCTCTGTTTTTATCATACCTCTCACTCAAATGAACCAAATAAAGTTTCCCAACCTTCGCGCTCTTCGCCACTCGTGCGGCTTGCTCCGCAGTCAAGTGCATGTAATCTTTCGCCAAATCATTTAATGAAGAATCAAAAGTGGATTCCATAACAAGAGCGTCGGAGTTTTTCACAAAAGGAACAATTTTATCATTAAACACTGTGTCGAGAACAAACGAAACCTTTTTCCCCTTCTCTTCAAAAACTAAATCTTTAGATTTATGTTTCTTACCTTCGTAAATAATATCTTTCCCTTCCTTCAATTCTTTCAGATGTTTCCCCGACCCAAGTTTTAGTTTCTTTAATTTATCTTTATCAATTCTCTTCCGTCCCTTCTCGACAAATGAATAAGCATTGCACGGTTGAACGTGAATCATCTTCTCAGCTTCAAGAGAAAAATCGTCATTCTCAAAAAACTTTCCGGAAACTTCCTTAATTTGAATTTCAAATTCTTGAATTGTTCCAAACGCAACAAACATTTCATCGAGATGTTTTTTAATTCCGCGCGGCCCGTAAATCTCAAGCTTCTTCTTGTAACCTGAAGTTGAAAGCGTCCTCAATAATCCTGGAAGTCCAAAAGTATGGTCTCCATGCCAATGAGTCAAAAGTATTTTTGTAATCTTACACGGATTCAGCCGAGCTTTCCTAAACTGAATCTGTGTTCCTTCGCCACAATCAACTAAAATATTTTCCGCGTTGTAAACTAAAAGAAAGGCAGGATGATTCCTCTTGGCATCAGGAACCATACTCCTCGTTCCTAGGAAATGAATTTTTATTTTTTCTGTCATAAAACAAAGAAGGGAAAGGGATTAATAAAAGTTGGGTTAATGCAAAGATCAGAATTAAACTAGCCAAACTCAAAATTACGTATTTTTAGAGAGTCTTCTTTAACAGAACAGAACATCTTCTCGAGACGGCTCTTCCCTCCAAAAGAGTCCCGCTCACCAAAATCATAACCAAGACACACAAGGCATCCATATTTTGCAACAGCATCTGATAAGCTAACCTTCTCTTGAAGAGGCAACTTATCTAAACGAGGGAGGGTGTGGTTAAGAGCCCATCCTAGCCCATCCATGTTATCAATTATTTTGTGGACAGGATTATTCATAGATGGAGGCTCTATCTCTCTCGAGAAAGGCTTAACTATGATCTGTCCTTTAGGTCTACCTAAACTACCCGGAAGAAGGGCTATCCAGTTGCTAAGAAATTGAAATTCATGTCCGATTGTATGACCAAAAAAATAATTAAAGGGTTGATATGAATTTTCACACTTATTCTTTAGATCTTCAAGTTCTTGCCCCCTAAGATTCTCCAATTCCCCCCCGCTCAAAGCTTCCTCAAAAGTCCTATAAATATAGTCACCATTTTCATCTAAATCTCCCCTAAAAACAAACTTTCTGATCTTAATGGGCGACGTAAATTCTGCAACGGGAACTCCGGTTATCAAACCATATTCTGATTTTATCTTTGCATACATTCGATCAATGTCGATTTCCATAAAAATTAGACAGAATAACCAATTATAAATCTTATGATTCATACAAAAATTATTTTGAATATCTTTGGAAAACTGCTAAGAAGTAAAAATAAACATCAAACCTTCAATTGAGAAAGATTAATTTTCACAGGAAGTTTGAGTTTCAGGTCATCAAGGTCATGTGTGTGCTTTTTAAAATTGAATATCCCAACTCCAAGAATTTCTTCTGTTCCTTGATCCTTAAATAAGACCACATCCTCCGAGACATGATCGCCATAATCAGAGCTTGAGCCACCAAACATTATCTCAAGATAATCTCCTTTCTCATCATAATAAACACTCATTTCTTGTTCCATTTTAATTTATATGCTTAACAAAATACGCTGAAAGAATAAACCCGTCACCATTTAAATATTTAACCACAACCTTCAAAAACTTAGCTCCGCCAGATTGATGCTTATAATATTTGTAATAGTCAAATAATCTTCCAAACTCGTGAGGCATAATTTTATCCGGATCATTCAGAGTCTCTTTAAGTTTCTCCAAATAAGAAGTCAGCATCGGGTGTTTCGTTGTTATATGTGTCCACTGCCTCCTCGTTAATCTAAGGTTCCTATCAGATTTATCCTTTACAACAAAAACAAAATCCATTATCAAAAAAGCAAAGAGCAATTAATAAATATTACAATCAACAAGAAAACTCTCCAACAAAAGCACCAATCCTATCAAAAACTCTCCGAACGTCTTCAGTCCTAACTTTCGCAGAATGCGTCCGCAATCCAATATTAAAAGAATTCTCCTGATTATCAAAAACTCCCTCATCGACGAGAATTTTTAAATTTTCTTTATGACCAAACGGCGGAACAGCACCAACCTCACAACCAGTCTTTTGCAAAACTTCATCTGGCGTCGCCATTCTCAACCTGCCTCTTGACCACCCCAAATGCCGAGCAACCTTTCCCACATCCACTTTTTTATCAGCGGGAATATCAACCACAACCCAATCCGTCTCGGTAGTAAAAAGAATTGCTTTAATTCCCTGACTCAATTTACCTCCTCTTACTCTAACCGCATCCTCGCTGGTTCTAACTGCTTCATGTTCAGAATAGACCGGATTAGCACCAACTTCAGAAAGAATAGATTTAATTTTATCGACTTCATTCAAACTCATAAATCAACAAATAATAGAATCTTTAAAAATTTTCAGAATCATTCGTTTTTCTTCAAACTCGTCGAGGCGGGAGAAATGAAAATGATTGTATCTCCTCGCAAGAAAGTCAAACCAAGATTTCGCTTTATCTCGCCGTCTTCCATTTCTTTGATATTATCAAGAACAAGATTTATATGAATGTCAAAAGCGAGAAGCGTTCCTACAAATTGTTTATCTCCTTTTAAGTGCACAAGGATTTCTTTCCCCTTTGAATTGTTCAAAAGATCTAAAGGTCGCTCGATTCCGTTAACCATTTTTTTAATCTCCAAATTATGGAATATTGTATAACCACAAGACCCGTTTATAAATTCTTCGGTTCATTTTGGATTACAACAGCAAAATTAAGGGGGAGTTAGTGTAAGGAGAGTTAGTCTTCGGTGCTCTCAATAGAAAGCTATATAAATAAAAATTTGCCCCAGAGTGTATGAAGAAAGGAAAAAAAATTTCGGGCGGAAAGTATAAGAAAAGCCGAGGGAAGAAACTTCACGAGCTTGCAGGTCAAAAACGAATAGTTAAACTTGGCGAGGAAAAGAAAAAAGATAAAAGAGAAAGGGGCGGAAAAATGAAAAAAGTGCTTCTCCATTCAAATCTGATAAACATTATATCTGGAAAGAAAAGCCAAAAAGTTGAAATCAAAAATGTTCTTGAGACTCCTTCAAATAGATTCCTTGCAAGACAAAATGTTCTTACAAAGGGAACAATCGTCGAAACTGAAGCCGGAAAAGTTAGAGTAACGAACAGACCAAGTCAAGAAGGAATTGTCAACGGTGTTTTGGTTGAGTAAGAAATTGAATTTATTCTTAAAAAATTAACAAGAACCGACGAGAACTGACAAAAGCTTTATAAACCCTCGTTAATTTTATCTTTTAAACTTTGTGGTTCCCCCTAAAGTAATAAAATTTAAACAAACGGATTTTGACACAATTAGCCCTAAGCACTAACTTAAGGGAAAGTTGACGGTCAAGAAAACCGTAGGTTGTCTTACCATGTCATCAATAAAAAAATGCCCCGAATGTGACAGCATACATCTTAATTACGACCCCCATCTAGGAGAAATTATTTGCAACGATTGCGGTCTTGTTATTGAAGAAAAAATGGTTGACAGCGGAATTGATCTTTCGGGAAAGTTTGATAAAGGAGATAAAAAAGGTCGTGGCGGAGCCCCGACAAGCATACAGAAATTTGACAAGGGCCTAACAACAAACGTTGGAGAAATCTCGGACATATACCGACTTGAACCAAAGCAAACAAGAAAATTTTTAAGATTGAAAAAGTGGCAAGAAAGAGTTTCAACTTCTATTGAAAGAAATTTAAGATTAGCAATGGCCGAACTTAGAATCACCGCTTCTTACTTGAATCTTCCAAACGTGGTCAAAGACGAAGCCGCAAGAATTTACAATTACGTTCTCCAGCGAGGATTAGTCCGAGGTCGTTCAATGGAATCCGTAATCGCCGCGTGCCTTTATGCCGCGTGCAGAAGCTACAACATCCCAAGAACTCTCGACGAAATGGCGACGGCATCCGACGTTGAAAGAAAAGAAATAGGAAGAACTTACAGATTCATAATAAGAAAACTCGGAATAAAAGTAAATCAAAGTTCTCCAAAAGATTATATTTCAAGATTCTCTTCTGTTCTGAAGCTTTCGCCAAAAACTCAAAACGATGCCCTCAAGGTTTTGAAGCGTGCAGAAGAAGTTGAATTAACTTCGGGCCGTGGACCCGCAGGAATCGCGGCAGCCGCGTTGTATGTCGCCGCGTTGATGAACGACGAAAAGAAAACGCAGAGAGAAGTCGCGGACATCGCGGGAATAACTGAAGTTACCATAAGAAACAGATACAAGGAACTTATAGAACGTCTGAATTTAGAAGACAAGATAAAACAAAAAGAAGCTGAAGCAAGAACTAAGAAATAATTCTAAGATTTACCGTCGCTAACGTGCCAAGATTAAAAAAAGCTTATTAATTAGAAAACGTGAATAAGAATTTTCGCAATGTGATTTTACCTTTTTCTCTTTAACATCAATCGCGCGGAACAAAGTGGAGCGCGCAAATTTCCGTCTTTCCTTTTGGGCGGGTGGGCGGGACAAATTCAGGGGAAGGAATCTAAAACAAAATGCGGGTGAAAGGATTCGAACCTTCGTAAGCACTAAGCTAACAGCTCCTAAGGCTGTCCCGTTTGACCACTCCGGCACACCCGCTTCAAGTATTGAAGTGACGGACAAGCCAAAGAATATTGACGCCATCCGGCACACCCGCGTATGAAAAAGTGCCGGCAATCTCCAATAACGCGCGAAGCGCGCAAACTTAGGAGAGGGTACTGTAGGGAGAACCTTAGGTTCTCCTCATCCGACACACTCACTTCATAACAAGATATTATTTTTTAAGAATATAAAAAGGTTTAGAATCATTTAGATATCTCATAAAGCTGGGAATAAAAACCCATTATTTTCTCCACAAAGTCATGGTCTGCAAAAATTTCAGTTCCACTGGACCGATAACCTGCACATCCAACTCCATTGTATCTCCTTAACGCTGCATCCCACGCACTATACTTTTTATTGACTGCAGGTTCATTCTGTTTCTCACTCTTAAACGCATTACAAGAATAACTAAGCGAACCTGATTTATATCCTTCTGCAAGAATCTGGGCTCCAACATTTATATTTACCTCTGCATCAGAATTTAATTTCTCCATGCAATCGTTAACATTCGCCGGAAGTCCATATCTCCCACAATGAATTTTATTTATCTGCATCAATCCAAAAGAACTGCTATCAACAGACGCACCGGCATTCGGATTACAACTAGACTCCTGCCTCATCAGAGCAAACAAAAGAAGCGGATCAGAAACACTATACTTCTTCGCAGCACTATAAACTTCATTGTAGAATTTAGCGCAGTTCGAGGGCCAACTATATTTTTCAACTGCAAGCTTAATAATCCTTGAAACTTCCGCAGACGATCGCTGATTTGAAACGACGTTTCCGACCGTCACAGCTGGCGAAGAAGGCTCGCTAGTTCCCGTTTCAGAAACACCTCCGGGACTAACGCCGAAAAGAATTCGCGTTCCTAACTCAAAAGATGTTCCAGGATCAAATGAAAAAGTCGTACTCCATCCCATAAACTCTAAGGCAGAGGAATCATAAATCCACGCCCAACGATTCTCATGACTAAACCAAAACTGCCACATCGATTTCCCGTTGTACTCTCCTTCTCCATTATAAGTATCTTGCATAAATTCAAGATCTTGATTTCCTTCTTGTCCAAACACCGTCACAACCTTATCAGAAGAAAACTTTGCCTTGTCCGTAACCAAAGCAGAACTTGAAAACCAGCCCCCTTCTTCATCTATCAAAACCCTCTGAACAAGAAGATCAAATCCATCGGGAAGAGACATGCCAGAAATCTGTTTGATAAACTCATAATTCCTATCTGATTGTCCGGCACCGCTCGTAAATGTAGCTTTAACCCAATCTCTTGCATTTGACGACCAATACCAGCCCCCTGAAAATTTATAATAAAGATTATTTCTCAAGGTCCCATCTTGAAATTCGAAAACAATCGGTTCCTCAGCAAATCCTGCAAAGTCTGTTTCAGAAGCGCCCCCAATTAAATCAAGAGAAAAAAGAGGGGTATCAATCGTAAAAAAATATGCAGCACCTGTAAGAAAATCCTTAATCTGAAGAGATTCAACTATAGCCTTCTCTTTAGGAACGAGCTCAACCATAACTCCATTACTCGACAAATCTACGGCAGTAATTGAAACAGGGAGGAAATTAGAACTATCTGTATAAGGAGTCCAAGTCCATCTTGAATCAACGGAAGAGTACTGAAAGTATAAGTAGTAAGAATAGTATTTCTGGTAACCGGGCTCGTTCAAACCTGTCGCAGTAAAAGTGAATATCTTGTCAGGGGAAAATTCAACTGTTCCTTCCAGAGTACTCAAACTAGCATCTCCGAACCAACTTCCAGGATTATACCAATTCCCCTCATCGTTCGCCTCAACCCTACCAATCAAATCCTGCAATCCATAAATGAAATTCTTCGTCGACAATTTCTCCATAAAGTTCCTATTCTCAGAAGAAATATCTGACCCTCCAAGAGATATATCCTCATAAGTGTAAAATGATTTCAAATCATTTGACCATGTCCATTGGTCCTCACGATTAATATCTGAAAACATAAAATAAATGTCACCACCAATATTCCCATTATCAAATTTAAGAACAGGATAATTATTTTTACCATCCTTAACAGCCTGTGCTCTTCCTTCCGCAGATGCTTCTACTTGTTCAATTCTGTCCTTAGCACTTACCGCTTCCCCTTGACATCCAGAAAATTCAAACTCACAAGTATTTGTGCAACTCAAAGTTCCTCCTCCTGCGAATCCCTGACTCTTGCAAGTCTGTCCGTTCAAATCAGTTCCGTCGCACTGCTCATTCTTTTCGTCACTGTTCAGACTCTGAACCGTTCCATCCCCGCATATCCCAGTCCCTTTTTTACCCGCAGACTCAGCTATCGCCGCGAACGCCTTCACAACCAAACTCCTGTAAGCATCTCCTCTTAACAAAGTCAAAAATCCTTTCTTGTTATTTTCGAAAACTTTCGGGAAGTTTTCATTAATTAAACTTATTTTCTCCAAGGCATTGCTCTCATCTCGAATCTCCTTCACTTTTCCCGCAAAATCGGTATCGCTCAAAAGACCATTCTCTTTCTTAATAATATCAAGATAACTCTCAGTCACTTCGGCAAGAGCCTCTTTCTCAAGATTTTCATTCTTTACCGTATCTTTAACGCTTTGCGTATCAAGCCAGCAACCCATATTCGGAGTATCACAATAACCCACCTTCACCCATCTTGAACCTTCACCTCCAGAGTTAGGATCCGTCGCTGAACCCGGATCTCTAGTAGCACAAATTCTCGTGATACCTCTATTGTAAATCGCAGGGTCTATAACTCCTTCGACCCCAGATTGCAAATTAGGATTAAGCAAGGCCGCAACGTTCGGCGTTCCCGAAACACACTCCGAAGAAGAAGTCACGTCTCTAACCTTTGCTTCATCGGTAACATATTTCTCTGTCAAATAATTAAGTCCGAACTCCGTCGTGACTTGCTTGAACCCGCACTCTTCTTGATTGTTAACAACTATGCACAATTCAGTGTAGCCCGTAGGTGCAGTAAAGTCCTTCGTCTCCGTAGCATATTCCTTTTCTGAAATGAATCCCGAAGCAATAACTCTTCTCGAATTAGTGTCTTGGAAATATGCCTGACCAGAACTCTTCAAATAAACTTGGTAGTAAGCTGGCAAATCCCCTCCAGCATAAATGTGGTAAAACACTTTGTAATGCGAAGTTGGCGGCACCGTCGCTGAAGTGTAAGGTATTTCATCGAAATTCCCGTAGAACTGTGCCGGCACACGAGGCTTCGTTATCGAGTCCAACAAACTTCCACCGTCGGGAGCTCTAAGCGAAACCCAATTCTTGCAAACGCTGGTTCCAACTCCTGCGGTCGATCGCGCCTTGAAAGCCTCATAAGATTGAACTGCATAATTTTGAGCAAAGAACTGAGCAGAATCTTGCGCTCCTTTCCATGCATCAGAAATTCCAAGATATTCTCCTCCGCCACGAGTTCCGCCACTACCAAGGATCTTTCCGATAGCTTGAGGAACTGCAACATTCGCAATAGGGATAATCTGATTCCAAAGGAAATCGCACATGTAAAGAGAGTGAAGCTCGTCACAAATTCCAATCTGTTGCCCAGTCTCCAAACTATTCTGAAGACAACTTTGATAATTATCCAAAACGCTCAGATAACCTTCGATTCCGGCATAAATTCCCGAAAGGCAAACAGGCACTTTCACCTCGGGGAAGTTAGGTAAACAGAGTGCAATGCTACCTGCAATTCCCGACGCGACAACATCATTTACAGGATAAGCCCCTCCAAGATCACAACGCGAACGAGGACAAACAACAGGGTCACAAACATTGAAAAGCAAATTGCATTCTACAGGAGACATAAAATCTTGACATTGAATATCTGGAATTCCAAGAGAGGGCTCACCAACTTTAATTGTTTGTGAAGCTCCTGAAGGAGAAATAATCCTCACTGAAGAGACTGCTGCCCCATACTGCCTTGAAGCATCTGCAATAGCGCGAATAGCAGTATCGGCAAGTTGCGCAGCTTCTTTATCTGTCAATCCAGGGAATTTATCATACGGCACATTTATCGCAGGATTAATCATCACACAATCATCATCTCCAATCCCCGAATAAAATTCCACTTTCTTGTTAGTTCCAATATTGCACAAATAGAAACTTGAAATTCTTCCAGAATCATCGTAAGCTTTAATAGAGCCCCCAATCGGCAGCGTCGGTTTCACAGCCGCATACCAACCGTTCTGCAAATCGAACGGAACAATCGCAGGCAAACCAGCGTATTTACCAGATTCGTAATACTTTACTTCCTCTGTTCCGGCAGTATATGGATTCTGATAGGTTCCCTTCGCGTGAAACTCCGGCTGAAGCCTCAACTTATTAATCTCTGTTTCTGGAACGAGCATGCCATTGTCTATCCTGAACGTTTTCTCCACAACAAAATTATCATCCATCACAATAAGATACTCCACAGAAGTTGCATAATCTTTTACTATGTGAATATACGACTCGTCTTGAACTCCTGCTGCCGCAAAGTTAGTAAACTTCGCCTTAACATCATTAAAAGTTTTCGTTGATGTAATCGGAAGCTTTGTAGTCGGACCTGTTGAAATCAAACTCACCCCCGGAATGCCATACTTCTCCGAAAGAGTTTTTCGCGCGGCGTCTCTATCAGAGTTAACCCAAATATTCCCAAGCGCAGCTTCTATTTCTCCCTTAGCAACTTTACCAACAACACCTCCGACACTCAAAAGTTTCACATTCAATTCCAAATCTCTTGCCTGTGTTAAATAAGTAGCGTTAGGATTTATCCTTTTCACAATCTCTGAAACAGAAACATCTTTCCCATTAATCTTAATTTTTGTAATTCCTGCTGTCTGAAGCTTAGTCTCAAGATCATTCTTATATTCACCATCAACGAGCCTCTTCACCACCTCATCAGTATCAACAAAATTTTCCCCAATAACCTGCGTTGTAAGTATGCCATCTTGCAAATCCTTCATCTTTTTATCCTGCGCTTTTATCGCCGCCGCATAAGCTTCAACATCTTTCTCTATATCGGGGTTTTTCGCAAGCAAACACGCATTCAAAGATTTTCCAGTTTTTACAATTTCTTCTTTACAAATATCAAAGTATCCTCCGTCGCCACGCATCACTTTTTGTCGAGCAAGACCTTCTCCAGCCAGATTTGAAAAGAAATTCTTCATAGTCAAATATGTTCCAACACCAAGGCAAAGTTTGTTCCCAATCTCCACCGCACGACCAAGCTTATCATTTATGTTGCTCCATCTCGCAAGGGTTTCATTAAGAGAATTAATTCTACTCTTAGTCTTTTCAGGCGAAAGTTGTATTGACCTTTTTTCAATTCCAATCTTGAACGGAAAGTCGGCAGTCGTCTCGGCGTAATTTATATTCGGGATAATCGAAACCTTCGCAACCTTCTCTAATTTAATTTCCTGTATAGTGAAAAGGTAAGCACTATCAAAATTTTCAGGAACATTTTTGTTCAAAGTTTTCACTCCAGTCGAAACAAAAAACTGCTTCACAGCATTAACAAACTTTTCTTTTTTCAAACTAACCTTCAACTTTATCGCATCTTCAGAAACATCCACCAGTTGAATAGATTCCCTCGTGGACTCATCTGTCGCGTCAAGAGTTCTCAAATAGTCAACACCTCCGCCAGAACTCGCTCCGTTAAGGCGATTTATAATATTAATATATGAATCATCGACTTTTTTCCCATCGTACTCAACTCCGCGAGCAAGGTTAGCATCTATAGTTTTCCATTTATCTTTATTCCAAGACCACTGCCACTTATCCGCCTTGTATTTAAAATAGACCAGGTCTAAAAGAATTCCTCCGTCGTAAGAATACTGAATCTCGGAGTTTATATAAATAATTGAATCTTTCTTCATATCATAGGATTTTATTTCTCCATCGGGCATCGTCACAGCAACTTTCGCACCGAACTCTTTATACCCGGGTTCCTTAATCCCATTAAGTGAAATTCTATAAATTCTTCCTTGAATTAAAACATCTTTTGAAAGGGGTTCCGCGCTTGAAAGTGCTGCAATATTTTCACATTCTTTTGGAATGGTTGCATCCTTATAATCTGATTTAAGTTTATTGCAAGTCTCAGCCAAAGTTCTCTTCTGTCCACTTCCAGCGTAAAGCCCAATCATTCCCCTAAAAGCATTCTCACCGAGCGTTGCCTGCTCTGAAGGAGGATATTTTCCACTCGCAAAACTGTCAAGCACAGACTGATAATCTTTCAAAGCATTCTCATAATTCTTTTTAACATTTTCATCTAAATTTGAGAGATCTGCATCAACAGGATCCGCGAAGCCAACAATTTTTATTTTCTTTCCAAAAACATCCTCACCCTCCGCATTAGAAAGATAAACATCGTCGAAATTTTCTCCACTTACAACACCCCTAAAAATTGTTTCAATTACTGAAGCATAAGCCTTGTAGATATTCACCCCTAAGGAAAAAATATTATCTGCTCCTTTATCTGGGAAGCTGTTCATAAACCTAGCAATTGAACTCAGCTCATCATCAGTTAGCTTTGTCTTATCTGCCTCAACGCCAGGAATCGCGGCAAAGGAAACCACAAGGTCTTTTTCATTTCTCGTGTCTCCGCTTGTTCTTATATAAGCAACATAAACAGATTTTAGATTATCCTGAGAAAGGTAATCTAATTTGTCTCCCACACTAACTGTCTTTGAACTTCCATCAACTTCAATTTTTATTTTCGGACTCGTGATAAGATTAAAGTTGTTTGGCTTATCATCTTCATTACAACTCAAAACAACTCTTTCAATGACACCCTGTTTTTCTATGCTCTTCACAGAACATCTATTATCAAGAAATTTTTCGCCCGCCTTCAAATCTATTGGATTCCCATTAATTTCAATCGTCGCTGTCGTGTCCGGCGCTTCAACACCATTAAGCCTAAGATTCAAACTGCCCAAACAATAATCAAATCCGGGGATGCCTATGTCTCCAGAAGTTCCCCCTAAAGGAATGTTCTCTTTAGCAACAACTCTCTTTGTCGTCGTGCCCGAAGAAATATCTCGGTCAGAATAAACAGAAATCGCCGCGCCTTCAATGCCAACAGATTCAGCCCGAAGATAACCTTTCCCATCCCAAAAACTATATCGTTTATAATTTTCATTCCAATCAGTATCGGACATAACTGGGAGATAAAAAGTAGATTGTCCAACACCGAATGCATTGCTGACATCATAAGTTAATCTCGCAGTTAAACTTCCTTCAATAAAATCAGGCATTGAACTTTCATTTTTGTTCTGATTCAAAACAATAACTGCATAACCAATACTTCCAAGAACGGGATTATTAATCTGAATTCCGGGATTGAGAATCGCAGCTCTATTTGGAAGAAATCCTACTCCCGAAACTTCCGAAGGAGTATTTCCTGAAAATGAAACTCCTCCAATGCTATCAACATCAATTAAAGGATTTATCTTCGTCGCAACAATTGGACAGAAAACTGGGATATTCTGATCTTCAAGAAGGTCGCTCCTCACAACGCTCGGAATGCATCCCGTCGGCGAAACCTGGAGAATAAAATCCTGTCCCGCTTTGCACTGACTATTACTGAACGAAGAAGAAAGAGCCGAAGTGCTATCGCCAGTATAAGGACTCGTAGCAATCAATCCGCTTGAAAATGATGCCGCTTGAACTCCTCCAAGACTAATAAAGAAAATTGCGATTATCAAAGGAATTACCAAGGCTAAACACTTTGCGTTTCTCATATTTTTGATAGTTGTAATTCCCATTTAATCTTTATTATGCTCCAAAAGTTATATCCAAACCAGACTCATCGAACAACAAATGGTTCATGTTAAGTTGCTCAATAGTTTTTGGCACAGGGAAACTTTTGGAATTTATTTCAATAGACCCTGAATTTGTGAGTTCTAAATCAAGTACATAGTAACTCTGCGTTCCCCCACCAGTCAAAACTTGTGAGATTACTTGCTCAGGAATTTCAATATCAAAGCACCTTTGCTCCTTCAATCCAACAAATCCAAGGAAACCTCCCCTTGGAACATCAACACATTGCTGTTTCGTCGTAGCGCCAAGAGTAATCTCCGAGTCGCTGTAAATGTAAACCTGAACTTCGTATTGTCCTTCCGAAAGTTGAACACTTCTCTGGTCCGGATAAAGAACTGTCTTTGTTGAATCATCAGAAGTAAAATAAATTATTGCGTCGCCATTATAATCTGCCCCATCAACCTTTAACTGAACTCCCCGAGTATACAACTCGTCCATTATCATCGTCAAACTTCCTGCAGAGACGGTAGAAAATAAATAACTTGAATCTTTGTACCCTTCCGCTTTCGCCGTCACAAACCCGTTAGCGCACTGAGGGAAATCCTCTTTCATAAATCCTGAATTGGAAGTCTGTCCTATAGAACATGTATTTCCAAAACATTCGTAGGAAATGTCGGCTTCAAGAGGAACTCCTTGTTTATTTCTAACTGTAACCTGGATAGGCGTATTCTTATATTGGCAAAGTTCAGGAACAACATCTGGAGAAGCTTCAGCCTCAAGAGATTCTCTCGGATTATTATTTTGAACAACAACAGCGAGAGGGAACTGGAATATTTCCTGTCCAGAACCCTGTGAACCATCAGAGTAAATCTGAACCATTACTGGATATTTGATGCTGTAAACAAAGTGATAAGGAACGTAACAGAAACCAAGAACTCCAAGTCCGGCCTGACTCCCGACGGGATTTGAAATAAGCAAACTTCCTTCCGAAGGCGTAACCTCAAAATTGTACGGCCAATCTTTTGAATTCAAAAATCGAACTTCTTCTTTAACTCCCGGAACATCAACAATAAAATAATCGTCAACGCTTCGCGAAGAATGTAAAGCTCCTGTATTTGATTCAATTCCGCCTTGAAGTTCATCAAAGATTGTAGTCGCGTCCCATATTTTCGGCGCGCAAGAAATTTCAACACCGTCGACAGGCGCGTAAAGTCTTAAAGTATCAACTGCATATCCTTCAAGGAAAAGTTTCTCTTGTTCTTCGTCATAAATTTTCATAGCAGAATTGTACAAACTCCCAAGAGCAGAATCAACACTAATTTTGTGATTTATCACAAGAACGCTTTCACTTCCTTTTTCCATATCCACGTTCATTTCTAAAATAACATCAACACTACCATCATTTATAGTAACTCTCGGCGTGGCGCCTACAGCGTCAAGCGAGATTTCAAAGCCTTCATCATAATAAGAATTGAAATTGCATGCAGATATTTTCTCAACGATAAACTCTTCAAGTTGCTGCTGCATTTCGTACAAAGTGGGAACCTGTTCCTTTTGAATGTTATTTCCCGAAACGTAATACCAATAAGGAATAGGATTTCCAAGGAAGTTAAGTTGCGACGAGAAGGGCATGTATTCCGAGCCCGGTTCAAAGTCCGGCAAATAAATGTAACCCCCTTGACTTTCCAAAATGCTTATTCCAATTTCAGTATCAGATTGAAGACAACTCAAAAAGCTTGTGTAAGCTGGCTGGAAACTCTCCGGGATATTTGAAGTCTGAATTGAACTTCTAAGCGAAAAATAAAGCCCAATACCAATAACTATCAGCAACGCAACTATGATAAAAATCGTGACCTGCCCAGATTTATTTCGCATCTTTTTTCACACTCCCTAATTTATTTTTGATCAACTCAATTATTTCAGTATTAATATCTTTTTCAATAACAGTTTTAAACTTCTCCCATAGTTTTTCATCTTCTACAAGAAGCAAATATTTTTTCACTTTAGTTTCCCCTTTTCCCCAACTCCTTTAATAAAAAATCGCGATATATAAAGGTTTCTTATTAAGTTACTTAGTTATTAAGTTAGTTACTAAGTATAAACAACAATTCGATTCTGGGCGGGACAAATTCGTTTAGGGTCGGGTGGGCGGGGCAAAAATTTTAAACAATATAATCCTTGATTTCCCATCAGTCATGAACCAAACTTAAAGGAAGGTTGAATGTCAAGGAAACCTTGATTTCCTTACAGGTCCTGTAGTCCAATGGCTAAGACGTGTCCTTGACGTGGACAAAACCGCGGTTCAATTCCGCGCAGGACCATATATATTCCCAAGGATACAAATCATTTTAAAGAAAGAGAGAAAATTGAATTAATGGAAAAGTTAGTTTATCTTGCGGGAGCGATTAAGGGATTATCTTATGGAGATTCGATTAGTTGGAGAGATTCTGCGAAAGAAGAACTTGCGAAAGCGGGAATAATTGGAATCTCACCTATGAGGGCAAAAGAATTTCTAAAAAACGAAAGAGAAATAACCGACGATTATACGGGGGAAGTTCTTGCTTCTGATTCCGGGATAGTTTCAAGAGATAGATTTGATGTTGAGAATTGTAATATTATGTTAGCAAATCTTCTCGGACTAAAAGAAAAAAGTACTGGAACAATGGTAGAGTATGGGTGGGCTGATGCATTCAGAAAGCCAATTATAACTGTAATAGAGAAAGAGGGGAATCCCACGACCACCCATTCATAAGAAATCTAACCGGATTTAGAGTTGAAACATTAGAAGAAGGTTTATATGTAGCAAAATCAATTTTGACTTATTAGAGATAATTATTTTTTCCTAACTTTCTTCCCACCCTTAACCTGGCCCCAATTATTAGGAATTTCCTCAAAGGAGATT
>JAHJMH010000073.1 GCA_018821425.1 Nanobdellota archaeon | reverse complement strand
CGATATATGTTTCAAGAGTTTTCCATTCTTCATCTGTTGGGATATGCCATCCTGAAGGACAAATTCCTTGAGTGGTTCCTCTTGCCTTCTTATCCGAGGGCTCGTATTGCATCATCTCATCCCAAATATATAAGCCGCCATAAGTTTTACAATTATCTGGATTATTGTCATAACAATACTTTTCTATAATTTCGTTATTATGGCCTATCAACCTTTTTCCCTCGACGATTTTCATATCTCCCATATTTAAATTCTCAGCCATCCAAACCTGATCTCCTATCTTGACTGTCTTGTATTTTTGTCCGTCGCGCGAATCCACAAGTGTCCCATATTCTATTGAATTAGAATCCCCATCCCCTCCTACCCCATTTACACCGTCGCCGCTATTCCCAACAGTATCAGACCCCCCAACAGCAAACTCCCCCTCGGCAATAATCTTATTATAAAGATCAAAACTTTTTGAATAATCAGCAACCTGAACACTTTCATATTTACTCCAAGCACAGCTTCAAGACCAAGACTTGAACTCCATCTTTCTTGGTTCGCTTCCAGTCCAATAAATCCAGGCAATGACCCATAAGGCCCAGCAACTTTATACACAGGAAAATTTAATGAGGGCCCAACAAAAGCTCTGAAATTAAAATCTTTTGTTTTTATTTTCGGAGAATCAAAATCAAATTCATTTTTAAATTCACTTATAGGAGACCAATTTCCATTTTCATATTTTAATCCTGCAGTAAAACTAGCTTCTTGAGAAATTCCTGTTTCAAGTTCCCCAAGGCTCCCGTTTATTCCAACATCAACTCCAACTACAGGGTGAACAGTTACGGGAATGAGAATAGGACCCAGAGGTATGAATCCTATTGTAAAAGGCAGGATGGGCACTAAATTATCAAAACTTACCTTATGATTTATACCTGGTATGGCTGGAGAAATAACATTAAGATCATATTTTCCTGTAGCCGTAAGAGTAAATAAAAATTCTTTAAGTTTCCTTTTTTCAAAGTCTGCTTCGAGATCATATCCAATACTTAACCCCACGCTTCCATTAATTTCTGTTTGACCAAATTCTCCTTCCTCTAACATTTCATCAAGGTTCATACCAATGTCAAAAAGAGGCGTCTGAAAAAATGAAACTCCTTTTCGAGCGGCTTTTTGATTTACCATATCAGGAGTAATCCTTCCTGTGAAATGAAAGCTTCCGTGTTTTACAGCTTCTTCAAGAGTTCCCTGTTCAGTATAAACAACATTCCCCGAAACAGAAGTCACTTTTCTTAAAAGTCCATAAGGTGTTTCTTCAGTTATTCCCGAGGCAACAATATCTCCTTCTTCAAAATTAGGAACTCCCAAAAAAGTTATTTGATTCTCACCAACAGACATGATTCTTTCAGGAGATTCTTCAGTTACAACATATGTATTTGAAATGTTTTTTACAGTTACACTATCTGATAATTCTCCAGAACTCTTTCCATCTGAAACTCTTACTTTGAAGGAAAAAGTAGAATCTCGTTGTACCTCTGGAGCCAGCCCTGAAAGATTATTACCTGAAATCGAAAGCCAATCTGGTTTCTCGACAAGACTAAATGTTAGGTCATCTCCATCAGCATCTGCAGCGATTATTTTGGCACTGTAATCAAATCTTTCCTGTACCTCCTTAGGAGAAATTGATGTTACTGTTGGAGCATTGTTTTGCGCTGCCGACGGAGTAATTGGTCCCGTCGATTTATCTCCTCCACACGAAAGCGCCAATGAAGACATTCCAATGAGAAAAATATTTCTAAGTTTGCTTTCTAATGACATTTTTATCTATTGAAAAATAGAAACTGTGTTTTATAAGGATTTCTTTGTTTTAGAATATAAATCTTCAATGCCTTCTTTTCTTTCCCTTATGCTTGTGACCAGAATGCATAACAAAGTAAACCATAGCGACGATAACCAACACCATCACAATTCCAAAGAACTGCGCGCCCGAGGTATTCCCGAAGAACGGCAGCGCGATTTGCGCAGGACATTCAAGCGTTCGCGTGACAAGAGTTTCACATTCTAACTTTTCAGGGTCGCCAGGATTACCGCTCCAAATTCCCTGAATACTGATTGTTATGAATTGGTCCGTCTCACAGCTTCCTTCAACTGGCTCCTGTGTGTAAGTACATTGTCCTCCAAATCCACTCATATAACATTCAGTTCCAGGAGCACGACTAGAATCCCATAAACACTCGCAGTTGCCTCCCGGAGGGCACACCTCTGTAGCAGCAACATCATAAGGATCATCAACACATACTTCTTGTTTGTGCGGCGTGTAATCCCCGCAAACCCCTGGATTAAAATCAGAAGGAAGAACTTTCAGCAACGCGTTCCCCTTTGTCTCGCTGTTCACCGAACTTCCTCCGTAACTAACCTCGGCTTTGTTGAAAATCTCTTAACAAAAAAGATTTAGATTGTGTGCTATTGCTTTGCAATAGATTTCACAATTCACACTTCGCCAAGTTTTTCCGGAAACACTTGAACCATACTTTCTTTTCAAACTTCCGAAGCCAGCTTCAATCTTGCTTCGCTGATGATAAACTTCCTCCGAATAACCTTTCATCTGCTTCCGTCGGTAAACTCCTCTTTTCACGTTCTTTCTCGGTTTAATTACAGTTTGGATTTGCTTCGCAAAGCAAATCTCATGAAGCGATTCAGCATCGTAAGCTGAATCACCAAATAGCTTTGCCGTCGGCAAAGAAGTTCTTAAAAGATAACCGACATCTTTGATATCGTGTCTTGGTTTCACGCGAGTTCTTAATGCACAAAACTTTCCCGAAGACAAATCAAAAAATGCGGAAAGTTTTGCAAATCTTTTAACGGGTTTCTTCGAGTTGATTCGCTTCACATAATGAAAACTCGGATTCGTTCTGCTAAATCCCGTCGAGTCGACAGCGACGCTGTTATGGATGAAACCAGAAGTCAGTTTCAGCAAAGAATTCCAAATCCAAACAGGAATTCTTTTTCGCATTTTGCATAACGCGGAATACGTCGGAACTTTCATTCCAAATTCCGAAAGAAGTTTCTCGCAGCGTCGGAAACTGCATTTCAAAACTTCTTTCATCAGCAACGCAAACGCGTGCTGGAAAAATTTAAACTTTTTCGGTCCGAAACGATGTAGAAATCTCGGGCAGCCGATAGTTTTCAAAAACCGTTTAATTTTTCTAGTCAACCTCACTTCTTTTTCCATTGTAATCACCTCAAAGATTACAATCTCCCAAGGGTTAAGAAATTTTCCCTTGGGACTTTTTCAACAAAGCCCTACTAAGAGAAACATATTTAAATATTCTAAACTGAACTATTTGATGGCTGGAGGTTTTTTTGGAGGTGATGCAGGTGGAGTTCTTGCTTATTGGGAAAGTATTGGAGTTTTCAGTTACATTCTTCCTTTCCTTTTAATATTCGCGTTGACCTTCGGAATTTTGACGAGGACAAAAATTTTCAAAGAGAATAAAGCAATTAATGGTATAATCGCACTGACTGTTGGTCTTTTGTCTTTGCAGTTTGGTTTTGTATCAATATTTTTTTCAGAGATATTTCCTAAACTAGGTATTGGGCTTGCAATAATTTTGATGTTTCTTATACTTGTTGGATTGTTTTCCGACCCTGATAAAGGGTGGGCAACCTACATTCCACTTGGTTTGGGGATAATCATATTTTTAGTTGTAGTAGTTCAAAGTTTTGAATGGGCAGGGAGTAGTTGGAGTTGGTGGTTTTATGATAACTGGCCAAAGCTTTTGTCAATAGCTGTTCTTTTAGCTCTTGTGGGCGTTGTGATTGGCGCAGGAAAGCAACCTTCTACCAAGCCCGAGGCGAAGGGACTTATCTTCAGACCCGAATTTTAATTTTTTGAGAAATAATTTTTTATCTTTTCTTTCTTGTTGATTTTTTAGCTTTGGACTTAGTTATCTTTTTTGGTTTGTGTACTTTGTGTGTTGTTGGATGTGTGTGTTTTGAATGTTGTGGGTGAGTCTGATGTGGCGTTGGCGTCGTGTGATGAACTTGACTATGTTCTGCGCTGTCCGCAACTTGATTAACTATTTTTCCGAAAGAATCCTGCATCATTTCCATTTCTTTTTTCACAGACTCTATTCCGCGACCATAAGAACCGACTTTGTTGAGAATTTCTGCCTGAAGCCGGTCGATGTTCAATTCAATTCTTTTTAGTCTATCAGAAATATTATCCATTTTTACTTGTGAAAGTGTTTTGAATTCAGAAAAGTCTTCAACTTGTTTTTGTATTGATTTTATTTTTTCAAAGAAAACCTGTTCGGCGATTTCTATCATGGTGTCTGCATCGCCCGTTTGGGCAGGAGAATAATTGTAGTCTTCATACTCGGGGGAAGTTTGCGGCGAGGAGTATTGAGCTTCTGAATATTCTGAGTAGCCTCCTGAAGGTTGAACTTGGGGGGTGTATTCTTGAGAGTCTTCATGTTCAATCTCTCTCGTTGCAGGTCCTCCTCTTCTCGACGAGAATTGTCGCTCAGAAGGGTTGGGAGGATTTAAATCTGCATCTGAAATATTTTCTGTAGGTAAACTTTCTCCTCCGCCTTCTTCAGAGGTGCCAGTCCCCATAATTGAAGGTTGCATGCCTTCTCCGCCGCTAGCTTCGTGTACGCTTGAGTCTTCAGAAGAGACGGCACTTTTTATTTTTGATTGGTTCAGTGCGTCATTTATTTCATTTGGAGAAACTCCGTTTTGAGATAGTTTAGTTATAATTTCATTTTCAGGAATGCCCCGACCTTTCAATTCCGTTACTTGTTCTAATACACCCATTTTATTTATACAGAACACATCTGTGCCTGAATTAGTTTTTTATTTTTTTTAAATCTTTTTTTCTGACAAATTCTAATGGTTGGAACATTTTTGCCTGCTTGGTGAGAATTTCTATGTCTTCTTTGCGAGCGAATTTTGGAAATTCTTGCGAGGCAGTTTCAAGAAAACTAACAAGACGCTCGATGTTTCTTTTCATTATTTCAATATCTTTTTTTATTTCAAGAACGTCTCCGCTCGTTTTTTCTTTTGTTTCGATTAAGTTTTGTCCGACAAGAAGAAGTCTGTCCTTCAACATTCGATTTCGTTCTTCCAAATCTCTAATCCGAGTATTGACATCACCCATGAATTGCTCTTCGTAGTTTGTTTCTTGCTCGGCCATCTTTTATTATTTGAGAAAGATAAAGCGGTTTAAATTTGTTGTGTTTGACAAAAAGAATTTTAAACTTTCTTTGGTCTTATTTATAATGGTTGAATCGAATAAAAATGTTCCTCATGAGAACGCGCTTTATTCTCATGAAATAAGGAGGGAAGGTGGAGAAGATGTTCTTTACGTGAATTACTTTGGCGCGCCGTTTGTTCCAAGTCTCGTGGATTCTCCGGAGGTTATGGAAAGGACTGTTGACGCACTGATTGAAAATCCGAATGTTTCAAGAATCATTTTTGCTCAGCAGAAAAATTATAATTACGATTTTAATGAAACGACTTTTCTTCTTGAGATTGCTAATTTGTACAATCATCTTTTGAAACAGGAGAGAGTTCTTTCTAAAGAACGACTCGCGCCGATGCACGCGGGATTTTTCCCTAAGAGATATATGGAAGTTTTTTCTTTCCTTACTGTTCTTAAAAAGGACCCTATTTTGGCTTATGCTGAATTGAAGAGGATAATTATTCAGGCAAAAATCTTTCTCGAAAAGCTCGGCGCGGCTTATGCTTCTGACCAAGAAAATTATTTGGGTCTTCTTAATAGAATTCTTGGGATGATGGAAAAGACTCGGCTGATACAAGAAGTTAAGCCGTATCTTGACGACTATAGGAAATCGGACAGAGAGATTTATAACAAGTTGTTTAGACCAGATACTATTCCGAACTTTACACTTTCGAGGCTCATCTCCGATTTGCCGCGCGATGCGGAGATTGTTGACCAGTATGAAATTTCAAATGATGAATATGATAAATCGGTCGTTACGATTTTGAAAAGGAAAGACGATTCAAAGTTGATTTATCATGTCGTTCCGCCAGAGAATGCCTTAAGTGAAGACCACAATACGATTCTTAATTTAGCGAGGAGGGTTCTTGTTGAGCATCAGCCGAAGGCGGACGAGTTTACCGATACTGAAAGGACGAGGCAGGTTTTTTTTAACGTCTCGAGGGACTTGCTTCAGGATTTGGCACAGAACAAAGGGGTGAAGATTACTTATTCCGACTTGAATAAATTGGCGATGATTCTTGTTAGACACACGATTGGTTTTGGGATTATTGAGATTCTTCTTCAGGATAAAAAAATTCAGGACATTACTCTTAACGCGCCGATTTCAATGACGCCGATTTTTATTAGGCATCAAAGTTATGACGAGTGTGTTGTGAATGTGATTCCGAGCCAGGAAGATGTCGATTCGTGGGCGGCGAAGTTTAGGCTTGTTTCTGGGCGACCGTTGGACGAGGCGAATCCGATTCTTGATACGCAACTTGAGATAGGAAAGATAAGGGCGAGAATTGCAATAATTCAAAGACCTCTGAGTCCGGATGGAATTTCTTACGCAATTAGAAGACACCGGGAAGAGCCATGGACTTTCCCTTTGTTTACAAAAAATAAAATGATAAATCCCTTGGCTGCTGGCTTGATGAGTTTTTTGGTCGACGGTTCGCGAACAATGTTAATCGCCGGAACGAGGTCGAGCGGAAAAACATCTTTGCTCGGGAGTTTGATGCTTGAGATAATTCCAAAATATAGGATTATTACTATTGAGGATAGTGTTTCAGGTAAAAGTAAAATAATCATTAATAGAAATGGAAAATATGAAAAGATTAGTGTTGGCGAATTAATTGATGAACAAATAGAAAAGCATGGAAATGTTTGTGAAGATGGTCGCGAAAGGTCAAAAAATATTGATAAAATAAAAGTTTTTTCTGTTGATAAAAAGGGAAAAATTGTTTTATCTTTGCCTAGTCAGTTTATTCGTCATAAAACTGGTAAGCAAATGTATGAGGTCTTAACAACGTCGGGTAAGAAGATAAGGGTTACAGAAGACCATTCTCTTTTTACATTAGATGAAAGGAGTATATATAAGTCTATTAAAACAAAAAATATAAAGAAAGGAAATTATATAGCGATACCGTCTTATTTACCATTTAAAAATTCTTTAAAACAAATTGATTTAATTAAACAAATAGATAAATTTAATGTTCGGGTATTTGTACGAGGGAAATCTATTGAGGATTATTTAGTTAATTGTCGTAAGGACTTATTTAAAATTGGTTATTTGTTGAAATATAAAAAATCTGTAATACAATCATGGGCAAGAAACAAGCTTCTTCCTGTAAGAGTTTTTTCAGAGATTAGAGATAATTTGGATTGTCAAGGGTTGGAACTTAAAACATGTTCAACAGCGAATGGGTTTCCTATAAATTTTGATTTGGATGAGAATTTTTTAAAGTTTGTTGGATTGTGGCTTGCAGATGGATGTTATGACAAGAGGTCTATAATTGTTTCTGTAAAAGAAAAAGAAAATCGTGAAGTTGTTAAAAATGTCTCTAAAAAATTAGGACTTGAGGTTAAGAATCATAAAGATGGATTTTCTTTAATGATAAATTCTGTTTTATTAAAAGAATTTATGCAAAATATATTGAATTTAGAAGGGAATTCTTTCACAAAAACATTTCCTGATTGGGTTTATAATTTATCTAATAAGGATCTAGGATATTTATTAAATGGGTTTTTTAGCGGAGATGGATGTGTTTCTAAAGCTGAAGTTCTTTTATCTTTGAGGTCAAAAGAATTAATTGAAGGAGCATCTACTCTACTTTTAAGATATGGCATTGTTGCTAGGGTTTCAGAAAAAATGTCTGGCGGAGGATATTTAAAAGAGAAAAAACCAATGTATGATTTAAGGATTGGATGTACAAAAAAGTTAAATAAGTTTAAGGAGAATGTTGGTTTTTTAACTGATAAAAAATCTTTAAGATTGAATAAACTTTGTTGTAGAGTTTCTACCCATGATACGGCAAATGTAATACCTCTTTTGGAAGATACAAAGAAAAAATTAAAAGAGATTTTAGGGAAGTCTTTTAATAAACACGATTATATAACGAGAGAGAATAATATAGGTCGTAATCGTTTGATTGCAATGCTTGAGAACATTAATGATTCTAATGTTTTATCTAAGCAATTAAAAAATATATTAAATGCAGACTTGTTTTGGGATAAAGTTAAAGATGTTAGAAAAATTAATTCAGAAGGGATTGTTTATGATATTTCTGTTCCAAGATGCGAGAATTTTATTTGTGAAAATATTTTGGCACATAATTCCTTAGAACTTCCTGTCGAATCTTTGAGAAAATTGAAATATGATATTCTTAGAATGAAAGTTCGCTCCGCGCTGTTGAAAACGACGACGGAAGTTTCTGCTGATGATGGGATAAGGACGAGTTTGAGATTGGGGGATTCTTGTTTAATTGTCGGTGAAGTTAGAAGTTTGGAGGCGCAGGCGCTTTATGAGGCAATGAGGGTTGGTGCGTTGGCGAATGTTGTTGCAGGAACAATCCACGGTGCTTCGCCTTATGCGGTTTTTGATAGGGTTGTTAACGACCTTGATGTGCCTGCGACGAGTTTCAAAGCAACGGACATAATTGTCGTCGCGAATCCGATAAAAACTCCGGACGGTTTGCATTCTTTGAAAAGAGTTGTGAGCATTTCTGAAGTTAGAAAGCACTGGACTAAAGACCCGCTTGAAGAAAAAGGATTTGTGGATTTAATGAGATATAATGTTGAAACTGATGAACTGGAGCCGACGGAGGATTTGATTAATGGCGACAGCGAAGTGATTAAAGACATCGCTTCAAATGTTAAAGGATGGGCTGGAAACTGGGACGCTGTTTGGGATAACATTCTTCTTCGGGCGAAAATAAACGAGACGCTTGTGAAAACTTCGGAGAAAATGAATAACCCCGAGTTGCTCGAATCTGGGTTCTCAACGCGTGCGAATCATGCGTTCCACAGAATTTCTGATGAGGTTCGCCAAGAATTCGGTTTGCCTTTAAGCGAGGAAGTTTTTCCATTGTGGGAAAAATGGCTTGAGGGGGAATTGAGGAAGCGCGGGAAGTAGGTAATTTTATTACACAACATTTTTAAGTAAATCTCTCTTATCTTGTAGATGGGAAAATTTATGATACCTTCTGTTTTAGTTATTGTTCTTTTAGTTTTGTTCTTAGGATATTTTTTTGTATTTGACCAAAGAGATTCCAGTTTAGATTCTAATTCTTCTGATTCTGGCTTGGAGACTAATTCTCCTAATTCGGGAGTAGAAGATTATTATTATGATTCTCTCACAACTAACTTTCCAGATTGCGATGCTCTTGATGCGGATTATAAGAAGGAAGATTGTTACAGTCAGAAAGCTATTGATGCTGCGGACTCTAGCATTTGTGATTATATAAAGCCAAGTGAATCTAGAACCTCGAGTTATATCTCCACGAATACTCTTGCAGATTGTTATAGCGGGGTTGCTCTTAAAATAGAAGATGCTTCTCTCTGCGAAAAAATTACTGCCACTCAGTCTTGGCAAATAAGAGATGATTGTTTCTTAGGACTTTCTTCTTCCTTTTTATCTGACGATTTTTATTGTGAAAATATTCAAACCCAATATATAAAAAATACTTGCTATTTCAGATTTGGAATAGCCAATAACGATCCGAGCATGTGCGCTAAAATAATAATTGTTACTTCTGGAGATGAATTGAATCGCCAAGATTGTTTGGACCAAACTGGTGCTTAAGGGCGAGATTAGAAATGGTTGAATGAGAAATTGAAAAAGAGAGGAGTTTGATTATGGATAGTATATGGAAAAAATAAAAGTTTGTACTTTATCCTTCGATGAAAAAGATGGTAAAAATTAATAAACATCTTTTGTTAATTAATAAACATGTTAACGATTTTTCAATTAGTTCTTTTTTGGGTTATATTTGATGTTCCTTATTTTGGTTATCGTCTTTTTTTATATTTTCTCCATAAGAGAGATGTAGCTTCTTTAAAGAGTCCCTTTGTTTCTATTCTTATTCCGGCGTATAATGAGGAAGTAGGAATTGCTAAAACTCTAGACTCTTGCCTTTCTCAATCATATCCCTATTATGAAATAATTGTCATTAATGATGGTAGTAAGGATAGGACTGCTGATCTTGTTGGAGGTTTTGTTAAAAAATATGGGGGTCATATCAAGTTAATAAATCAAACAAATAAAGGTAAGGCTAAGGCATTGAATACTGGATTAAAACATGCAAGAGGAAAATTTGTAATTACAGTTGATGCTGATTCCAAACTTCATCCTCATGCTATT
>JAHJMH010000072.1 GCA_018821425.1 Nanobdellota archaeon | reverse complement strand
TATCATTATCACAATCTAGATACATACTCATTACGGCTAAAAAGTTTCCAGAATTTTCTCCCTTTGTCCATAATCTATTTCGTGTTCTACTCCAAAAAGTAACTTTTTCCATTCTTTTTGTTTTTTCAAATGCTTTTTTATTCATAAATCCCAACATTAAAACTTCATTTGTTTTATTATCTTGGATAATTACAGGAATTAATCCATTCATTTTTTTAAAATCTATTATTTCTGCCATTTTCTGTTAAGGGTGAATGGGGAGAATCGAACCCCCGCCACACGGATTTTGTCCTCTACAAAATCCCATCCTAAAAAGGAGGGGTTAGTGTAAGGGGAAACTTGGTTCCCCTCAAGGGCCACAACCATGCGTTCTACCACTAAACTACATCCACCATTGTAAGGAACCAAGGTTCCTTGACACCCAATCTCCTTCAAGATTGGCTCAAGACTGATTCCATTATTTAATTTAGTTAGGAATGGTATAAAAATATTCTTATTAGAAAAAAAGTCACAGCTAGAAAAATCCCCAGTTCTTCGGACTATGCCGACAACTCCAAAGTTTATCTGTCATGAAAATAATAGTAAACTACAGTTTAAAAAATGTTCGGTGTGAATAAATAAAAAAGAAAAATTAAGCAACAGTAACAGACTCAGTGCTTTCACAAATTTGCTCTTCTCCGAGGTCATTTACAAAGTATATTGTGTATTCCATTTTGTTAGCTACAGTTATATTTGTAGCAGTGCTTCCATCTGTCTTAGTAGTAATACTACTATTTGTTTTGGTATCTAACACGTTCAATGTTGTTCCAAAGTCAATTATCCCACTGTTAACGTTTCCTGTAGCGTTAAAAAAGTTTAGCTTAACCCTTATAGGATCACTACCTCCAGCCTTCCGTGCCAAGGTAACACTGTAAATTCCACTAGTCTCTCCAACCGGACTCACACCAGATGCTTCTAGTTTAACTTCTAAACATTTCTGGCTCAATTCAATTGTATCTGCGCCACCTTGAATAACGTTTCTTATCACAACCCAAAGAATTCCAACTGCAACCAAAACCAAAAGAATTATTATCAATGTCGCCACAACAGCGGACAAACCTTTTTTGTTTTCCATCTTCAACCTCATTTTTTTGATTACTTATCAAAACAATTTGCCTTTAAAAATGTTTTTGTTTTGCATACCTAAATAAAATTATTCATTTCTTGTTAAAAGCATCAAGTAATTTGAAAAATTCTTCCTTGTCAATAACCTTATCAGCCTCGGAAAATCCAATCTTCTCCGCAAATTTCCAGAACGCACTTGGCTTGTAGCCTCGCTTTTTTAACGAAGCAATCGTAGGCAACTTCGGGTCGTCCCATCCCAAATATTTTTTCTTTTCAATATCTTCTCGAATTTTTGTCGTCGACAATTCCATATCTTTAAAATTTATTTTCCCAAGGAAAGCAGTCCAAGGAGTTTTCTTTTCCAAACCAAGAGCTTTGTAAATTCTTTTTTGCCTCTCCGCATTATCTCTGTGATCTTTCGCTCTAACTATATGTGTCATTTTCATTTCGATATCGTCAACAGCGACGGCAAGATTCATCAACGGCCAGACGCGATATTTATTTCCTTGCTTCGGATGCTTAGTTAAATTTATTCTCGCTAAAGGAAAATCTCTCATCGCAGGATTTTTATCTTTCATTCCTCCAGAAGTTTTGAATCTCAAAACAGCCCCACCTTCATCAAACCCTTTTTTGTCGAGCATCTTTTCCCATCGAGAACTATTTTCTTTAACGTTTAATTTTCTGCACGGACAATCTTTCATGCCTTCGGAAAATTTCTTGAACTCTTCCGAAGAACAAGTGCAAACATACGCAGATTCTTTTTTGATAAGTTTCTCGGCGTAATCATAATAAAGTTTCATCCTGTCTGATTGAATCACAAAAATAAAATCGTTGTCAAAAAGCCATTTTGACTCGTCTTCCAACATTTTGTATGCCGGAGGATAAATGTTGTCGGGATTTGTATCTTCTATACGAACATAAAACTTTCCGCCGTATTCTCTAACAAGAAGAAATGAAAGCGACGCGGTTAAAGCGTGTCCGACATGCATCGGTCCCGACGGTGAAGGCGCGAATCGCATTATAACTTTTCCTTTTTTCGCGCCAGGCAATTCTGGTAAACCTTCGCGCCCTTCTCTTTCATGAACAAGTTTCTCAGATTTCTTGAACTCTGATTCCTGTTCTTCTTGAGAAAGTGAATTAATTTCATTTACAATTTTAGAAATCTTCTCAGAATATTTTCCAACCTCATTTTTTTCCAACCCTTCATTGAACAGTGCAGAAATAACAGAACCCGCTTTTGCGACGCCGTCGTAAGCAATCGCATTCTTCAAAGCATAAGCACGCGCTTTTTTCTCAAAATCTTTCATTAACAACAAAGAATAAGTAATCCTTAATAAATCTAATTAATATTAGACTTTAAAAGAACATCCTTGCTTAATACTTTACTCGCGTTTAAAACTTCAATTCCAAGAAGTTTGCCATTTTTATCAAAATCCAAAATTATATTTGGGTCTAGTTCTATTGTTTTAGCAGCCTCTCCCTCTTTTATTTCATCCACTAAATAAATATATCCCGCATCAGCTTCTTTATCATATTCAATTTTCATTTTTATATAATCGTTACAATCTTTATATAACTTTCTTCTTCAATAACCACAATCTTTATAGTTCTGTTCTTCATGTTGCCAATTATCTCTCTTCAGTCATCAAATGTCTTCCGAGTGTAAGAAGGATGTTTTAAAATATGTTCAATCTCCCATTCCTCAACTCCTCGCTGTTTCATCCGCTTTTTAGCATGACTGGAGTAAACAATTTTCATTAACAATAAAGAGAAATAGAATTTATAAATTTAGTTAAGATTCAAGAATTCTTAGAATCAAAAACACAATCGGTTTTCTCAGAAAGAACTTCTTTACTTAACACTCCAACAAGTCGACTTCCGTCGCTGAATATCCATGTTGGGTACGCTCCAATGTCCGCTTCATTACACATTGTATTTTGACCTCCGCGATTTGGAAGCGAACATTCAACATAAGGAATGTTTTTACTGTTTCCTAAAAGACTTTTCTGCTGTGCACATGCTGAACACCAATATGCCGCATACATTTTTGCTCCAGAGTCACCAAGGCACTGCACAAATGCTTCATGCTTCTCCTGGTTTCCCACTAACCAGTAAACGCCGAACAAGATAATCACGAGAATAAGTATTGATATTCCAACATTCCTAATTTTTTTAGCAGGAAAAGATTTCATCTCTTTCGGAATCATCTCAGAATGCTTTGCAAGATTATGCATCGTAAGTCCTTCAACATCTTTAAAAATTCTATCACAAATTTCACACCTCATTTTTTCAGCCATTTATCTAGCTCTCCAAAGGGATTATCCCTACTGCCATATACTTTCCATCAGCAGTAATCCAAAGGGGTGATGATTCTCCATCAATCAGAGTCTCAAAAATATAAAAATTTCCTTCTTTTGCAGATGATGAAATTTCAAAAGTGCTTTCCGGAATTTGAGTCTCAAAAAAGTTAACGAGCTTCGCTCTGGCTTCAGATTCTCCAATATCCTTCGTCGCGAATCCGGTTTCTATTCCTACATTTTTTAAAACGAAAAATAATCCGATGATTACAACAACAGCCAAAACTGCAAAAACATATCTCACTGGAATTTTAATCTCTTCAGAAACATTACTTTCTGTTTCAAGTTCTCTCGTTTCTTTATCAACCATTTTTATTAAATTACTTCAAGGCAGCTTGTATCGCAGGCCACGAAGCAGAAACCTTTTGCCCGTTTACTAAGAATGTTGGTGTACCTGAAACTCCTGCCCCCCTCACATCAGAACTAATTCTCTGAAGAGATGAGGTATAATCGCTATCTTCAAGGCAACTATTGAACTTCGCAGTATCTATTCCACTTATCCCTGCTGCGATTATTTCAAGTTTATCTTTATCATATTTTCCATTGTTTTCTTCTCCGTCATGTGCAGTAAAGATTGCGCCATGCATTTCCCAGAATTTACCTTGGTCGTTAGCGCAAAGAGCTGCTTCAGCTGCATTGTTAGATTCAGTGCCAAGGAAACTCCATGGAACATAAATTAGTCTTAATTGCCCTTGCTCTGCCAAGTCTTCCACATTTTTAGCAGAACCTATAAGGTCTCCGTATTGACTTTTATAACCTTCCGTCCAACTTGCAAGTCCTGCAGCCATAGCACAGAAAGGACACTGAAAATCAGAGAACTCAATAACAACGTTCTCAGAATCGTCTGGACCTAATGAAGGATAAAGTTGTGAATTTGAAAGGAATGGACTAATATCCACTACAGCCCCTTCACCAGTATTAACCGCACCACCAGTTCCAGTGTTTCCGTCGTTCCCCGAAAACATCACGAGCGCACCAATAACCACGACTGCGATGAGAACAAAAGTAGAATACTTCCACAAATCATCTTTTTTTATCGTGATTGTTTTTTCTTCCCTTTCACCTTCTTCTTCCGACATGAAGTTATACAAGAAAAGTATTTTATAAATGTTTGCTCGATTTTTTTAATATTACTAAGAGTTGTACCCTATTATAGATAAATTTATGAAGATTAATGTTTGAAATTTGTCATGGAACTATTTGCTGAAGAATTAGATGTATCTGAAGTGGAGTTAGAAGTTCTTTTGGATTCTCTTAATGTGGTAGCGAATGTAAGTTCTGGAAAAACATTTTATAGTGCAGAACCAGTTTATTATACAACTACTTCTGGGGTGGAGGCAATCAATATTGGGAAAAAATTGACAGTCGACGATATTGAAAGACTAACTGGCGAAAAAACTAGGGGAAATTTCAGGCGAGACGGAAAAAAATGGAATGCTCCTCTAGAGGTAATTTCTATTTCTCCCGAAAAGAGAGACACTTTTGAACGCTTTAAAATGGATGTGGAAGTAAATAAAAGAATTTCAAGGTCTGTGCAAAAAGAGAGAAGGGGAGCTCTTCTTAGTTTAGGAAGTCTTGACAGAAGGATGAGGACTTTGTTTCAATCTTTTAATCTGTTGGAAACAAAAGTTGCAAGAGAGTTTGGGGAAAATCAGAAACGCTTGTCAGAAATTCTTAAAGAATATAATGGAAAAATAAAGGAATACCTGGATGTTCTTAAGGATGATCCGCTTGTCCTAGCTTATGCAGAACACAATCCCCAGGAATTGCCTCATGCTCTTGATGTTCTAAATGTATCAACTGCGATATACTTGATGGGAAGCAGAAATCTTGAAACTTCGCAAGATGAAATTGATAAAGAAGTAAGGTATCTCTCGACTGCCGCAATAGTTCATGATTGTGCAGATTCTTTCTTGAAAAAATCAGGACTTAAGAGAGAACAATTCAAAAAAGTTTTCGGCGTAAGAGACTTTATCATTCCCGGAAGGATGTTCACATCAGGAGATGAAGAATCTGAAGAAAGAGTTTGTATTGATGGGATGACTTTCGATTCTCTTGAAACGATACAACATCATCACACCAGAAGAGATGGACGGCTCGTCATCTTTCCTGCAGTTAATGGCGGTGATGAAAAAAATGTTGCCTATGTGTCGAGAGATGCCCTAAGAATATCTGCTTCAAGAGGGCGAGATGCGGAAGTTCAATCAATTCTTTTAGCAAAGGCAACGACGTACCAACAAGAATTAGTTAGGGGTGTTGTAGATGAAATTTCTGAAATTAAAAGAGATCTTTTCCAACCTCTTTATTTAGCAGAGAGATGGGTCTCTTCAAAGACTCGATTGGAGGCTTCAGTGACTGCGAACAAATTAATGAAAGGTAGGGGACTCGTTGCAAAAGGGGAATATGTTGATGCCCTCCTGGAAATTATAGATAAGAATTACGAATAATTAAATAATTCCCGTCTCTAAAATATCATCCCAGCTTTTTTCTCCGAGGGCGACAAGTGCTTCTTTTAATGTCAGAATCGGTTTTGAATATTTCGCGAAATCGTCAATCGCGATTCGCGGACAAGCCAATTCGATGAACGCATCAATACTGTAGAAATTCATTATCTTATCTGGTGTAAGTTCAGACATCGTTATCAGAATTGCATTCTTCCCCGCGTCGCGAAGTTTTTGGAGAATCTTCTTCGGAGAACCAAATTTCTGCCCGAGTTTTACCTCAATAATCACGCCGACATTCTTTGCGTCGCGAAGTCTATCAATTGAAATAACTCTTTGCTTCAAAATTTTATCACGCAACCCTTTCATATTCCGAACGTCGTCGTTGTAAACATCAATCAAAATCACCGGCTTCTTCACTGCCAAAGTCGCGCCCATAGAATGAAACTGGTTTCCAAAAATCACGAAAGCATCAACTTCATTTTCTATCGCTTTTAGTCCCTCATACTGGCAACCGACGATGTGCCCCTCATAAGCAACATGTCCCGCCTTTTTCGAAAGAATAACTTTTTTCCCAAGGTCTTCATAAAACTTTTTTATCTTCTCTAAATCATGTTTATGTTGAACTGAAAAAGAAAGCCCGATTGTTCCAAATTCCTTAACGTGTTGCACAGATTTTTTAAGAACTGGATTCAAATTCAAAAGGTCCTTGACTTCAATATACAAAGCAGGAAAATCAGTTTCGATGAATTGCGCGTGGCCGAAATGCACGATTAAATCTACGCCGAGCGCCTCGGCTTCTTGCACAGCGACGGAACAACCGCCCCAGCACGTCTCGCCTGAAAAAATGCACTCAATCCCAAGTGATTCCATAACTTCAGAAATCTCCGGCGCGTTTTGTTTTATGCCTTCAGCAAGTTGAACAAGAACTTTATTCGGCTTTCGTTTCTTAAGTTCACGAATAAGTTTTTCTTTCTCAAAATCTAAAACCATGACTAACAAAACTAAAATGGGGTTTTAAGGTTTTGGATGATAATGATTAATTTTTTATATAGCTAATCTTTTCCCTATCAATCAAATGAAAAAAGATTACAAGATTTGGATGCCTGTTAAGTCCGAAATAAACAATAATGAATTAGGTCCAAGAGGGTTTAAAGAAAGGGAAATTTGGATTTGTAATGTTGGGGAAAATATCGGTTTTGAAGAAGATGGAAAAGGCAATGATTTTACCCGCCCTGTCTTAATTTTAAAAGTTTTTAATAGAAGATTCTGTTATGTTATTCCCCTTTCAAAAACAGAGAAAAGAGGAAAATATTATTATGAGTTCAATGGCAATACGGGAGAGACAAGTGTGGCATTATTAAGTCAATTAAAGGCAATTGATTCTGTCAGGTTGCGCGATAAAGTTGGTTTTGCATCTAAGGAAGATTTTGAAAAAATCAAAAAACAAATGTCAGAATTAATATTTTCTTAATGTTCCTTAACCCTTGAACGGGTTAAGCGTGTCCCGAAGGAATTTGTAATATTACGATGTTCCTGAAGTTTAAATGGTTTTTGGTTTTTTGGGATTGGAAAAATCTTATCCAAAAAAAGAGATATAAAAAAATATCATTATTGCAGAGAATAGGAAACT
>JAHJMH010000071.1 GCA_018821425.1 Nanobdellota archaeon | reverse complement strand
GTTTCTTTTTTCATCTTTTTTTGAGGGACGGGTTATTTTTAAATTTTCGCACTATTTGTAAATCTGTTTTGCCTATTCTGGATTTGTCCCGCCCACCCGCCCTGAAGATGTCGTGCGAATTGATATGGATGATAATTAAATTAAAACCATGCTGATTAATGGACTTTGTTTTTTTGGTTATAAAAACTTTTAAAAAACGTCGCGGCAGCGTCGGAAACCTTTCAGAATTATTTTTTCCTTTTCAACCACTTTGATAATTTTTCGAAGAATTTTTCTTTGTCTTTTTCAGAATTGTATGGAATCCCCAGGAGTTTTGCAGCAACTTCTTTATATGCGCGCGCTGCATTACTCTTAGGATAAATATGGACAACAGCGTTTTTTTCCCTTATCGATTTCTTCACAGAATCATCTTCTGGAATCATACCAAGAATTGGAACTTCAAGCATCTCCTTCACCACTTCGGGGGATAACTCTATACTATCTCCCCTGACTCGAGTTACGATTATTCCTCTCACTGGTTTTTTCATCTGTTCCGCGAATTTTATTGCTTTTAGAGCGTCGGTTATAGCAGGCATTTCAGGATTTGTGACGATTATTAATTCATCTGCAGTTTCTATTGAACTCGAAGCTTCCACCCCTAAACCTGCAGCGCAATCTATTATTACATGGTCAGAAATCTTTTTGAATTCTTCTTTGAAGTCTTTTAATCGTTCAGATTTTGTCCTATTAAGTTCTTTTATCGAAATGGAAGAAGGAATTATTTTTATTCCGGATTCGTGTTCATAAACTGCCTCAAATGGTTCCGCCTTTTTCCTTAAAATGTGGTTCAGGCTTACGGGAACTTCTGGAGCGTTGAGATGTATTCCAATGTTCGGAGTTGAGATATTACCGTCGATAACTAGGACATCTTCTCCGAAATAATTCATTGCAGCTGCCAAATTTATTGCGGTTGTCGTTTTTCCTACACCCCCTTTACCGGAGGTTATTACAATTATTTTTGTCATTTTATCAAGAATCTTTTTCAGACTCATTAAGATAGAAGAAATTGCTTAGTTGTACTTATAAACTTTTCTAACTTCTCTGCGTAAATTTTTAGTTGTTCCAAATTTACATTCACCTCTTCCCCACGATAAAACACTTTGAGCGTCACGTTTTTTCTAAACTCTCCAATTCTTTCTTTTCGGAGATCTTCAATTTTTCTAAACATTTCATACATTTCCATCACTTCTAAAAAGTTTTTGTCTTTTTTGAAAAGTTTTTTCATGGTTTCTATTTTTCCAATAGGGTTTGAGGGCATACTTGGAATTTTTTTCTTTTTCTTTGCTTTTTTAAGAATTTCATCAAGACTTGTTTCTATCATTTTTCTCCAACGGAGAATCAAATTAAGAATTACGTCGCACGTTTTTGTATATTTGAGACTAACGTAGAGGAGATGGTCTGCGCTTATTTTTTCTTGAATTATTTCTTCCATAAAATTTTCCAACTTTCTTGTCAAATTAGAACTATTGTTAGAGAGTACTCTCTGCTTTTTATACTTTTCTTTATTTTACAATTGAGAGATATTATTCGTTTTTCTCAAAATGTTTTTTGAGACTTCTAGAAAGTTTTTTGTTCGCTCCAGAGTCAGCGTTTCGGGTTTCATTCGGTCTGAGAGGATAATTATTTTATCATCTTTTATGAATTCCATCGAACTTTTTTTGTGTTTTTCAACAAGGTCAAATAATTCAATTATGGCTTTTATTTCATCTTCAGTTATTTCGTATCTTGTCGCGCATTTTTCAACGAAAGTCTTGAAATTTGCTTGTGGATTTTTGTGTAAATTTATTCTTTTGTGGACGTATTCATATTGTAAAATTATTGTTATGCAGTTTACTACAGCCTTTTTTATTTCACTTAGGGATTTTAGCAGAATTCTTTTGTCTTTAATCATTGGGAAAACCATGTAAATCATGTGGTCGGCTGTTTTTATTATTCTTTCAGATTCGGTTATTTTTTCGATGAATTTTTCCATTAAAGAATAAATACTTTCAGATTAAAATAATTGTTGGTTGTCCAGCTTATTTAGCTCTTTCAGAATTTACTCGCTTAAAACTAATATGTATCTGGATGTTTTTAGGGTAATGACTTTATCAAACTAATCACCAAGCTTTTTATCTTATCTCTTGTCATTCTGTGAAATTCTAAATCTTCATCCCCAGGGTCCGCTATATCCCATTTAATCACTTTATCGGATTCTTTTAGAAAACCCGGCCATAATTCCTCTTCGACAATAGTTACTATTTTGTCTGCGTTGGTTACCATTTCTTCAGTTAGTTTTTTTGAAACCTTTTCAGTTACATCAAGGCCAATTTCTGAAAGACAAATTTTAACAAACTCGGTTTCAGATAATTTTTTCCCTTCCCATTTTTCGGGATTAACGCCTGCACTGAAAGTTTCATGATTTTGTGTTAATTT
>JAHJMH010000070.1 GCA_018821425.1 Nanobdellota archaeon | reverse complement strand
TTTTCTTTTTTTAGAATATTGTGTCAAGGACATTTATCTTAGATAATAATTATTTTTATAAATGTTTTATTTTGAAGATTAGATAACTTTTTAACTCTCATGATTATAACAGTTTAAAATGAATAATCTTGGAAACGATCAAAGTCTAAAGCGATATTTCAAAGATATCGAATCATTCCAACCCTATACTCGAGAAGAAGAATATGCCCTCGCTAGAAGGATTAAAAAAGGAGACTTAAAAGCCAGGACTCAACTTATCGAAGCCAATACTCGTTTCGTCGTAACCATCGCCTCCACGTACCAAAATCGCGGCTTACCTTTGACGGATTTAATATCTGAGGGCAACGTAGGTTTAATTGTCGCAACAGATAGGTTTGATGGAAAACGCGGCTATAAATTCATTTCTTATGCGGTCTGGTGGATTAGACAAGCCATCTTGAATGCTTTGAAACAAACTTCTATCATAAGACGCCCTGCCAATATCCCAGAGATAATCTCAAAAATAGAAAGAACCTCTAGAAGACGAGAACAGGAAACACATGAGTTCACTCGCGACCTTCCTTATCTTGCTGAAGAATTAAACATGTCTGAAAGAAGAATAGCCAATATCTTAAATTACTATAAGAGAATCCTCAGTTTGGATAGTCCGATAGGTGAAGACTATAAAAAATCCCTTCTGGAAACAATAACAGACCCCGATCAACCAATTCAGGGTGAATCTTTAGATGTAGCAGTTTTAAGAGAAAACATAGAACAGGTCATCTCCAGCCTCCAAGAAAGAGAACAAGAAGTTTTAAAATCATATTTTGGTTTAGATGGAGAAGAAGAAACTTTAGAAGAAATTGGAAATAGATTAGGAGTCACAAGAGAAAGAATCCGACAAATTAGAGATAAAGCCTTGGAAAAACTAAGACACCCTTCCAGAGCTGAAAAATTATCACCTTATTTAGAAAAGTAATTCTTAAAAACTTTGTTTTCTTAAAATAAACTATGGCAGTTATAGGAACTCAAGAACTTCCAGAAACTTGGTTTAATCGAGATTTTCCCACACTAAAGGAGATTCGTTCTAAGGGTCTTATTCCAATTACTTCAGGAGATATTCTTTATACGGAACTTGTTCAAGCAATAGAAGAATTAAAACCCGAAGAGAGATTTCTAATAACAAAACCCCTTCTTCAAGAAGAATTCGACGCCAAAGAAACCTGGAAATATGGAAATAGAATCAGAATAAAAAATCAAGAAGGAAGTGTAAGATGGACAAATCGAAAAGCAAGAGAAGAAAGATTTGATTTACATGAACATACAAAAAGAACCCTTGAAGATATTATTTCAGATAAAAAACAGAATGAAATTTGGACTGGTTTTCATTTAATGTCTCCAGATAGCAGGTCTATTTATCATCCATTAATTTTTAACATACATGGAAGAGAATATGCTTGGTTCTTAGACAAAGAACCTGCAAAAGCCATACAAAAATTAAAAGAAAGACAGGTTAAGATTAATGATTATAGTGACCAATCTATAATTGAAATTCCATCCAGAACCAAAAATAAAATGCACACTATCTTTTTTAGAGATCTCCCTGTAAGGACCAAAACTAAATATACGGGACCCTTAAGATTATTTACTGAATGTAGTTGTGAATTTTCAAAATATACCATAAGACTCCATAAAAGATGGACAAAACCCGAAGAATTATTCTGCGCCCATGCAGTAGCAGCCTTAGAATTAGATCAACCCTATAGAGAAAAAACACACATCGCTGTTAAAAATGCTGAATCTAATTATAAAAAAAGAGAGGCAAGATTAACGTATCCAACCACAGAAAAACAAAAAGAACAAATCTTAGAAGAACTGAAAAGTCTTGAAAAATTCATTAGAGCAAACTCAGGTTCTATGCCTTTATTATCAGATATTACTTACAAACCTGGGAGAAATTTAACTCATTTTTTAGATGTAATGCGAAGAAAAGTAACAATTAAAGCTAATGGCTCTGAAAGAACCCTTAACGAGATAGAAATGGAAATCTTGCTCAATACTAAAATGCTTTTAGATGTAGAACACCTCGGTTATACACAAACCCTTAATTCTTCCCCAGGACATTATTTAGTCAGATTTTTAGAGGACCCTTATAATATTAGTATTGACAATCTTAAAAAATTAGATAATCAATCTTATCAAAAAGCTCATGATGTCCTCTTTGAATAATCCCATATTCCCACTACTTGAAACCACTTTCTCAGAAATAGACAATTACAAAAAGGGAAGATTAAATTTATTCAAAACAGAACTTGACCCAGATGGCTATCTAAAATTTAGAAACTCTAAAATCTTAGTTCATAGATTCATAGCCAGAATAGAAATATACGAACCCAATATAAATGATTACTCTTTACTTTTCAATCATTACCAAGTCCACCACATAGATGAAAATAGATTAAATAACCAGCCCAATAATTTACAAATCTTAACCCAAGAAGAACATGAAAAACTCCATGGATTTAAATTTCAATAACATTTATAAAATCAAAGTTTCTAAAATTTTAACATGACTTACGAAACAGAAGTTGGAGAAAGAATTTGTGATGAGATAGATAGAAATCGAATAACTTCTGAATATAAAATAGATTTAGAAGAAAGAGCCATTTATATTCAAACAGACTCCAGATATCAACATTTTTTTGAAACTCAATTATATGGAATTAGAGACAACAAAAAAAGAAGACTCTGGAAAAAACCTTTAAAATATAATGAATATTTTAGTGATGAAGGCACTTCTGTAACTAAAAACACTCTTGAAGCTGTTGTAACATATCTAAAAAAGAACAAATTACGTGGTAGAAGATTTGAATTTATAGGTCCTACTTCAGGAGAAAGTAAACATTCTGGGACTTATAGAGGCACATTAATAATAAATGTAAGTTAATCCTTCACTCGGTGTCTCGGAGAATTTTCTTTTTTGTTTGTATTTTGTCAGAGTCATTTCAACCTGTATTCTTTAACATAATCATCCTCGAGGATTTCTGCTAAAGCATTTAACCGCTCGAGATTATTTTTAGAAAATTTATTTTTAGTTAATGCGAGCAAATCGCTTTTTGCGAGCTCGCGAGCTTTTTTATTTGTCTTGATGGTATGGATTCTATGCTTTATCATCATTGTTGGTTTTTCAAACCTGTGACTTTTTATATTGAAATTTTTTATCTCGCATTTTGTTTTGTAAATTTTTGAAAGAGTTTTTACAATTTGGAGGTATGTGCGGGGCTTGTTTCCCATGTTTGCTTTTGATTTTCCGTAACGAAAAGAGTAGACAAGGATTCCTCCTTTTTTATTTAGCAAGGAACGGAGAAATGCAATTGGTAATCCGCTTCCGCCGCCGCACGCCTCAAAGGTAAAAGTCCAGTCGTATTCGTTTTGTTTTTTAGGAACTAATTCGTAGTTGCTACAAATGTATTTTTTGAAAAGTTTTCCATATTCTTTTTTACTCCATGCAACCATTTCCTTTGAGATATCAGAGTAATCAACCTTTGCGCCGAGGCGCGCGATTTCAGATGCCCACGACGCGTAATAGCCCGCAACAGCCAAAACTTTTTCGCCTTTTTTTATTCCGAGTTTTTTTAGAAGCATTTTGTCTTCGGGTGCCGTCGACTGCTGAAAAGATTCTCGTTTATGAAGAACAAATCTTTTGCTCATACCGAATCCTGGCTTGTGTGCCCAACGCGGCTTTAAGATTTCCTTTAGATTTGGAATTTGGAAAGTTCTCATCTCTTTATTGTTAAATTAATGAAGAAGAATATAAAAAACTATCACCCTAATTCAATTCTTCAACGAACAATCTTCCGCCAAGAGTTCTGCATTGTCGAGGGTAACTTTCCATTGTAGGATAACCAGCGTCGGCGCACGATTGAAAATTGTTTATTTGATATCTGGAATCACCAACCTCCCACTCGCGAACGCATTCCTGCTCCGACGCGTTCCAAAAAAAGCCCGCGGGACCGAGGCAGCCATGGGAATCCCGGTCGCCACCGATGATTTCGTCGTCGGTGAATTTCTTATTCAGAAAAAATAATAAAAGTGAAACCGCGATTAAAATTAATAATGCGATTAAAAGTTTAATTCTTTTTTGTTTTCTTTTCATGGGACAAGATAAAGAAAATGAATATATAAATTTTATACCGCGAAAGATTTATAATAGTTTTTAGATTGTGTTTAAAATGGCTTATCTTGTAGTTGCATATCCAGACATCTCAAAAAGAGATTTGGAGTGGATACAAAAATATCGTAAATTAAATGATCCAAGATTTTTTTCTGTGATTGAACCTCATATAACATTAGTTTTTTCTGTGAATAATTTAGAAAAGAAAATTTTTGTAACAGAAGTGAAAAATAGAGCTAAAGGTTTTAAGAAATTTGATTTTGGAATAAATGTAGCGACGATAAACCGAGATGATTCTGGAACTTACTATCATGAATTTCTCGTTCCAGATAAAGGTTATTCAAATATTGTTAGACTCCATGATAAACTTTATTCGGGAAAGTTAAACGAGCATTTGAGACTGGATATAGATTTTATCCCTCATATCGGAATTGGAAACAGTGAAGATGCTCTAACTTCTAAGAAAAGAATTGAGAAAATAAATAGGCAAGAAGTGGATATCGTCGGGAAAGTTAATACTCTAGATATTATTGAATACAAAAACGGAAAAATAACTCCAATAGAAAAAATAAAATTGGGTTGACTTTGATATAAACACCGCGAAAGATTTATAAACCTCTTCGAAGATATTTTGATGTAACTAAGATGAGTGCCTTAACAATGTGCATAATTTACATGAAGAATGTTAATGCAATTAAGGTATGAGGTATGTAGCAATAGTCACTTAGTAGTATTCTACCAACCAATAAAGACAACCTACGGTTTTCTTTATCAAACTTTCCATTAAGTTTGGTTCAAGACTGATAGGTTAATGGTTAAATAAACAGCTAATAGTAGGAGTTAGAGTGAAGTGTTTTTCTCTTGCAAGAAAAATGCGCGGAGATTATTTTTATAATTATAAGAAATAATTGATGAAGTTAAATCCAGTTGATCCTGCTGGCGGCTGCGGCTCTTTGACTTGCACTTAGACATGCAAGTTCTTTTCTTTAGTTCTTCGGAATTGGAGAGAAAGCGAACTGCTCAGTAACACGTAGCTAACCTACCCTTAGGTCGGGGATAACGTCGGGAAACTGACGCTAATACCCGATAGAAGTGAATCCCTGGAACGAATTCACTTCCAAACTTGTGCCTAAGGATGGGGCTGCGGCGGATTAGGTTGTTGGCGGGGTAATAGCCCACCAAGCCTTTGATCCGTAGGGGCTCTTAGCGGAGAGGCCCCGAGAGGGAATCTGAGACACTATTCCCAGCCCTACGGGGTGCAGCAGTTAGGAATCATCTGCAATGCGCGAAAGCGTGACAGTTTGAGTCAGAGTGCTCCTCATTGAGGAGCTTTTGCCAAATGTAAAAAGTTTGGCGAATAAGGACTGGGCAAGACGAGTGCCAGCCGCCGCGGTAATACTCGCGGTCCAAGTCGCAGCCATAATTATTGGGTCTAAAACATCCGTAGCTTGTCGAGTAAGTTTCTTGTGAAATCTCATCTCTTAAAGGTGAGGCGAGCGGGAAATACTGTTCGGCTAGAGACCGGAAGACGGAAGAAGTACGTTTAAAGTAACGGTAAAATGTGTTGATCTTAAACGGACTCACAATAGCGAAGGCATCTTTCGAGTACGGTTCTGACAGTCAGGGATGAAGGCTAGGGGCGCAAAACAGATTAGATACCTGTGTAGTCCTAGCAGTAAACACTGCACACTAAACATCGGTACCTCTTCGAGAGGCATCGGTGCTGCAGCGAAGGCGTAGAGTGTGCTACCTGGGAAGTATAGCCGCAAGGCCGAAACTTAAAGGAATAGGCGGGGAGACACTACAATGGGTGACGCGTGCGGTTCAATTGGATTATACACCGAGAATCTCACCAGGAGCGACAGCAGAATGAAGGTCAGTCTAAAGGGCTTACCTGACACGCTGAGAGGAGTTGCATGGCTGTGTTAAGTCTGTGCCGTGAGGTGACCTGTTAAATCAGGTAACAGACAGGACCCACATGTATATTTACTACGTGTAAAATATACAGATTGCCTTGGAAACAAGGATGAAAGTTTGGGCTATCGCAGGTCAGTACAGCCCGAATCCCCTGGGCAACACGCGCGCGGCAATGGTGGATACAAGGAGATGCGACTCCGAAAGGAGAAGCTAATCTCATAAAGTCCGCCCTAGTTCAGATTGAGGTTTGTAACTCAGCCTCATGACGCTGGAATCCATAGTAATCGTTTGTTATCAGCGAACGGTGAATACGTCACGGTCTCTTGCACTCACTGCCCGTCAAACCAACCAAGTTATGTTATGATGAAACTTTTCGAAGGAGAGTCAAGATATAGCAAGGTAGGTTAAGTCGTCACAAGGTATCTGTAGGGGAACCTGCAGATGGATCACCTCCTAAATTTTTTATTTCAGAATAATATTAATGACTATGCTACATACCCATCTTAGATGAAAGATGTCGTCGGTAAATCCCAAGAATGCGGATGGACCTGCCGTGAATCGAACACGGAGTTCCTCGGTGCAAACGAGGTGTTTTACCATTAGACTACAGGCCCATGTAAGGACACCAAAGGTTTCCTTAACAATCAACCTTCCTTTAAATTAGGCTCAAGGCTGATATGTTTATTGAGCTAAAGTAGTTTTTAAAATCTTTCTGAAAAGATTAGTTACATAAAAACCATCGACGAGGTTTTCACAAATCACATTCAACCCTAAGTTGAAAAATGGTTCCGCAGATTTTGCGGGATCAGTTTGAGAACGCACAAGCCTCTCTTAAAGGAGGGGTTAGTGTAAGGGGAACCTTTGGTGCCCCTCAATGTTCAATGAGATAAGTAAAGGAGACTCCACTAGAGTTTTAATTAATTTATTAATTGAAATTTTATTTTTGTGTTCAGGAAACATAATACTACAAAACTGTTAGATGGATAGCTTGGTTTTGGTTCTGACGAAAGACGTGGCAAGCTGCGATAAGCTTGGGGTAGCTGCATGCAAGCTTTGATCCCAAGATTTCTTAATTATCCCGAGAGGGAAAGATACGCCGGGAATTGAAACATCTTAGTACCGGCAGGAGAAGAAAACAAAAGTGATACCCTTAGTATCAGAGAGTGAAAGGGGCGCAGGGCAAACTGAATCCGTCGTCGAAAGATGATTGGAGATGTGGTGAGCATAAATACCTAAATGAACGAGCCGAAATTTTCTGGAACGTTAGGCCTTAGAGGGTGATAGCCCCGTAGGCGAAGTTCACATGGTGTTGCTCAACGAGTAAGGTCCCCTGGATTGGGGGCCCGAATACAGCGGGATTAACCGCTAACCCTAAACATAACCAAAGTCCGATAGCGCAATAGTACCGCGAGGGAAAGCTGAAAAGAACCCTTAACAGGGTGTGAAAAGATTTGAAATCTAACAGTGACAGATGGTTACTGCCTCCAACGCCGAATGGCGAAGGGGTTGTAACGTACGTTTTGAAGAACGGGCCAGGGAGTTTATTTATATGGCGAGGCTAACTTTCTATGAAAGGTAACCGGAGCGAAAGCAAGTCTGAAAGGGCGTTAGTCATATGGATAAGACCTGAAGCCAGGTGATCTAATTATGGGTAAGATGAAGTCTCCCGAAAGGGGGATGGAGGTCTGAACCGTTGTTGTGAACATGCACTCGGATGACCTGTGATTAGGGGTGAAAAGCCTATCTAACTTGGCGATGGCTGGTTCCTGCTGAAATATGCCTACGTATAGTCTTGTCTAGCTTGTTAATGGCGTAAAGTACGGATAAAATTTGCAGGTGCTATTGCATACGGAATTTTTTCCAACTCAGAATCTGTTAACTGCGTAAGACAGGAAACAGCGGCAGTATGTAAGATACTGTCGCGAAACCGGAACAAAGGAGTCCAAAGTTAAGGTCCCAAAATTCATGTTAAGTGTATCAAAAGGTGTCTTGAACCTGAGACAGCGGGGATGTAAGCTCAGAAGCAGCTATCATTCAAAGAAAGCGTAACAGCTCACCCGTCGAGGTCCAGGGCCCTGAAAATGGACGGGGCTAAACATGGTACCGATACTTTGGCGGCGCTCGGTAGAGCGTTCGGGTAAGCAGGCGTGCTTTTTGTGCAGAAGCATTTTCGAGAGAAAGTGTGGAACGAGAAGCAATGAGAATCCTGGTGGTAGTAGGATGTGATTTTCCTGAGAACGGAAAACGTCGAAAGGGTAAGGTTTCCTTGGCAATACTCATTTAGCCAAGGGTTAGTCAGCACCTAAGTCGTATCTTAACTGAATGCGACGATGGATTACAGGTTAATATTCCTGTACTGACTAAATTTTATATAACAGATCGCTTTTGGATAGGCGAGCACTCGAGAGAGTGTTCTGATGAAGAAATTTGAGGAGCGTAATGCTTAGATCTTTGTGAATTCATCAGACAAAATCGCTGACTCCGGGAGCCAGTGAAAAGTCTTGTTGTTAAACGAATTTAGTTAGCTGTACCCACAACCGACACTGGTGCCCAAGCTTAATAGGCTAAGACGTGAAAGGATAATCCAACTAAGGGAATTCGGCAAATTAGTCCTGTAACTTCGGTTGAAGGGATGTCTATCTTTGTGTGCTCAGAAATTTGTGTGCATCGATAGATCACAGTAACAAGGATGGCCCGACTGTTTACCAAAAACGTAGCTGATTGCGAATCCGAAAGGACATGTATAATCAGTGAGACCTGCCCAGTGGTGGTGTGTCAAACTCCCCTTCAAGGGAGCTAAGCCCCATTAAACGGCGGGGGTAACTATGACCCTCAATTTAGGGGGCAATAAAATCTGGCTGTATGCGGGAAACTCTCGCTAGGTCTTTAGTACCAGTCGCGTTAGCGACGGTAAAAATCTAAAGGATAGAGACAATCCGCAGGAAACCAAAGTTATATAAACTTAACCTTCGTATGAGGGTTATGAACGGAGACCAATTCATTTCCTATTTTATCGGTTTTGTTGATGGTGAGGGATGTTTTAACATTTCTTTAAAGAAGCAAGAATCGGCAAAGATGGGATGGGTGCTTGATCCTGTATTTCACGTAACACAACATAAGAATCACAAGGAATTGTTATACAATTTTCAAAGGATGCTTGGTTGCGGAACTGTGATAAAAAAATACGGACAACCAGACACTATGTTATTCATAGTGCAAAGCAGAAAAGAATTGGTGAGTAAGGTAATCCCTTTTTTTAGAAAACATAAACTGATTGTCAAGAGAAGAAATTTTGAGATATTCGCTGAAGTTGTTGAAGGTTTAGACCAACATCAACATAGCAAAGTTCAAGATTTCAGGAAACTTGTAAAGAAAGTTTATGTTATGAATAATAAAGGGAAGTATAGAAAATATACTCTCCGGGAAGTTTTAGATTCTTTGGGATCCTCAGAGACTACACGCTAGACACGAACTAAATTGCAATTCGTGATGATATAGTCCGATCTGCATGGAGACATGCAGAGGTTTGCTCGCGCAAACCCGCCTTGATTTATCAAGGTCATAACTCATTAGAGTTGAAAGTAACAGTTTGCTTAAGGTAGCGTAATGCCTTGTCGTCTGAATGGCGACGTGCATGAATGGTTTAACGAGGTTGTCACTGTCCCTAGTTGGCCCCTTCTGAACACACCGCGTGGTGAAAAGGCCACGGACGCCTAGTGGGAAGCGAAGACCTTGTGGAACTTTACTGCAACTTGCTGTTGTAAGCTTAATCGGAATGCATAGAATAAGTAGGAGCGTCGATGTCGTCATTTCGGTGGCGGCGGAGCGAACTTGTAATACTACTCATTTTAATTAAGCTTGCTTACTCTTTATGAGGACAGCTGCAGGCGGGCAGTTTGGCTGGGGCGGCACCCTACCGAAAAGATATCGGTAGGACCCAACGACAAACTCATCTAGCTTGGAAATCTAGAGTTGAGTGCGAGGGCAAAAGTTTGTCTGAATGTATTTTGAAAAGCAAGAAATGCATGATCGAAAGATTGGCCTAGTGAACCCACGTGCTCTTTTAATAGGAGCC
>JAHJMH010000069.1 GCA_018821425.1 Nanobdellota archaeon | reverse complement strand
CTTTTTATTTTAATCATTGGGACAAAAGGTTTTAATAGACTATTTTTTGTCCTTTCTCATGATAGTTCAAGTGCCTGCTATAAATGGATTGGGAATCACAAATGGTTGTGAGTCTGCTCCGAAATTAATTTGCGATTCTTTAAATCTTGAATCAAAATCTATCTTGGTGGATAATGGAAATGTTGATGAACAACAGGAAAAAATATATTCTGAGGCGATGAGAATCTTAAAATCTAATAAATCTGAGAACGATAAAATCAATTTTATAGGGGGGGATCATTCGATAAGTTTTCCTTTGTGTAAGGCTTTTTTGGAAAATTCGGAGAATCCGGGAGTTCTAGTTTTTGATGCTCATCCGGATTTAATGGAACCAATGCAAAATCCTACGCATGAAGAATGGTTGCGGGCTTTAGTGGAAAGTAAAAACTTCCATGATATTCTCGTCGTGGGAATAAGAAGAAATTCTGAAAATGTGGATAAAAGAGAGGTGGACTTTGCGAAGGAGAATTCTATAAAGTTGATTTATGCTGATGAGTTTGATAAGAGAAAGGAAGAAGTTTTGAGTTTTTGTAAAGGTAAACAAATTTACATTTCTTTTGATATTGATGTTTTTGACGAGGCGTTGGTTGATTCCACTGGCTTTCCCGAGTCGAATGGGTTGGGTGAAAATTTGATTGATTTAATGAAAAAAATTAAAAATGTAAATGTTTTAGATTTGGTTGAGGTGGATCCGACGAAGGGCGATTTTGAGAAGACGCTTTCCATTGTAAGGAGAATATTATGGAAAAAATAATTCCAATTAAGGCTAAGAAAGGAATGAAAGTTTCTGACTTGGTTCATCAAATGTCTGACGCCGGTTTTGGCGCGCGGAAAATAGGGATGGCGAATCGAATTGCTGGTGAGATGTTTTCGGATAAAGAATGCAAAGTTTTTCTTGGACTAGCGGGAGCGATGGTGCCGGCGGGAATGAAGGGCATAATAATTGATTTGATAAAATCGGACAATATTCATGTTTTGGTGACGACGGGGGCGAATTTAACGCACGATTTAATTGAGGCGTTGAAGCATAATCATTATCACTGCGATTCGTGGGATGATGAAGATTTTAACAAGAAAGGTTATGATAGGATTTATAATGTTTTAATGAAGAATGAGGTTTATGAAGATTTGGAAAATTTCTTTGAAGGAAAATGGGATGAATTGAAAGATGAAAAAAACATAAGGAGTTTGTTGGAAAAAATTGGTTCCTTGCTTCCCGAAAATTCGGAGAGTATATTAAGAGTTTGTTATGATAAAAAAATTCCCATCTATTGTCCGGCTTTGGCTGACTCGGGAATTGGTTTGATGATTTGGGGAAGGCTTGCTGCAGGGAAGAACATCGAGGTCAATGCTTTTGATGACATGAAAGACATAATCGATTTTGCGTGGGCCTCTAAAATAAAAGGCGTGATTTATGTTGGCGGCGGGACTCCAAAGAATTTTATTCAGCAATCTCTCCAGTTTTCTTCTGGCGCGGATTATGGAATTCAGATAACTACGGATATTGCAGATTCGGGGGGTTCGTCTGGCGCTCCTTTAGAAGAAGGAAAGTCATGGGGCAAATTGAAAGATAATGCTAAATATGTTGATGTTAGGTGCGACGCGACGATAGCTCTTCCGTTGATTTTTTCAGATTTTATTTGAGAGGGTTTCTTTTCCCAAATATTCAATTTCGTCTTCAGTGAGTTTCAATTCTTTTTGAATTTCTGGTTTTGTCAAGAATGCTTTTACCGTCGCGAATTCGTATAGCGCGCGCTTTTCGCCGATGTGGACGTAACGCGCGTATTTCTTTGCGATTGATTTTTTCTTTTCGGTTCGTCTATTATTCAACCACATTTTTAAAATTCGAGTTGGTTTTTTGTAACTTGTGAATCCGCTCTTTGTTTCATTAGGATTTTTTGAACTTGAGATTCCGTAACTCAGGAACGCGTTTTCATAAACCAAGAATCTCCAGTATTGTTGTCTGTAAATTCTCCTTTTGAAAATGTCAACTTTGCTCAGGGCGTCGTAAGCTTTGACTAATTCTTCTCCATGGTATTCTAGAGGAATGTTTTCTTCGACCCAGAGCATGATTTCGTCTAGTGGTTTGTTTACAGAATCGTATAGGCTGAGGAGCGCATTATTTGGTTTTCCCTTGAAGATCATTTTCAGGGCGGTGAAGATATCCATTTCTTTGTTTCTTTCATCAATGAGAACTTTGGATGGGTCGGGCAAACTTGAAGCAGTTTGAAGATCGTTTATTGCTGCTCGGACGTCGCCGCGCGCTTTTATTGAAATGTTTGTAAGGACGTCGTTAGATATAAATTTTCTTTCGTTCCTTAAGATTCCAATTAAAATTTCTTTTATGCTTTGGAAATCTACTTCTTTTAATTGTACGGATTCAGTTTTTCTTCTTAGGTCGCTGAATTTTTTGTTCCAAATGTCGTTCGCAGTTATTATAATTGGATGGGTAGAATATTCTATTAGCCTCATTAATTCTAGAAGACCTCCTCTATCCACTACTGATATTCCGTCAACTTCATCAACGAGGATTATTTTTTGTTCTTTCATCAGCGATTTTTGTTCTATTGCAGGTTTTAATATGGAATTCATTTTTTCTTTGTTTCTCAAATCGGATGCGTTGAGTTCAAATATTTCAGAATTTGTTTCGTTCTTTGCGACATAGGCGAGAGTCGTTTTTCCGACGCCGGGCGGTCCGTGAAGAACGAGGGCCTTCTTGACTGTTTTTGGAAAATTCTTTACGAAGTCGCGAACTTTTTGAACAGCCAAGTCTTGATCTTTAACATCTGAGAAAAAGCGCGGTCTGTATTTTTCTGTCCAGTTTGTTTGTTTCATTTTACTTCCCCAAACCGGCGAGGACGAAGCTTGCTATGAGGGACTGGAGCTGTATGAATGGATCGGAACCTTCGACGATCCTGAATTCGGTCTCACCTGTTTTTTCTGTTAGCTTTACCTTTAGTTCCGGTTCAACTGGAAGATTCCAGATTTCTTTCTGAATCGCTTTTATGACCTCTTGACCCGAAATACTTTCTTTTAACATTACATCAAGAAGTTTTTCTCTTGACATTTGGAAATCTCCTGAGAGCGCATAATCGAGAACTGTGCGAATGTCTTTTGGTTTTGCGTTTGAGATAACTGTTGAAACTATGCTTTCATTTACGATTGGAGATACAAATGCAGTTGATTGTAAAAGATTTATTGCTCTTCGACAGTCGCCTTCCGAACCTTCATAAAGAATTTCTATCGCGCCGTCGCTGATTTCTAGTTTTTCTTTTATGCCAATATTTTTTAGAACTTTCTCTATGTCTTTTTTTTCAAGTAGTTTGAATCGGAATGCCGCGCATCTGGATTGGATGGGGTCGATGATTTTGCTAGAATAGTTGCATGAAAGCATGAATCTGCAAGTGCTCGAGTAATTTTCCATAGTTCTTCTCAGGGCTTGCTGGGCTTCGGGAGTAAGAGCGTCTGCTTCGTCAAGAAAGATTATTTTGAAAGGAATGTTTCCGATAGATTTTGTTCGCGCGAAGTTTTTTACTTTTTCCCTTACGATTTGGATTCCTCTTTCGTCAGAAGCGTTAAGTTCTAGATAGTTTTCTTTCCAATCTTTTCCGAAAAGTTCTTTCACAATCACGAGAGCCATTGTCGATTTTCCCGTTCCGGCAGGTCCCGCAAAAAGCAAGTGAGGAATGTTAAGCGAATTTGTAAGTGATTGAACTCTTTTTACTATGTCTTCTTGACCGAAGATTTCAGAGAAGTTTGTCGGCCTGTATTTTTCTGTCCAAATTTCTGATGCCATTAAATTCTTTGGCGAGTTTGGTTAATAAAGATTGTGGGGATTCATCAGAGATTATAGGTCAATTTGTTTTCCACTTTCAAATCGCTCAAATGCTTCTTGGACAAAAGGAGGGGTTTCCGTTCTTTGTCTTGATGATTTTAAAACTTGGAGACAGCCTGCTTCCAGACTTTTATAGGGGACTGATTCTTTAATTTGTTTGCTTGTTGGAGGGAAATTTTCGTAAGCTAATATTTCTAAGAATTGTTCTCCAGTTAATCCTTTAAGATAATTTTCAATTTCTCTTAATCTTCTGTATTCGGAAACTTTTCCGCTCCATGAACTTCCCGCCATCCCTTCATTTGTGAGATTCCTCTCAAGGTCTTGAATTGAAGAGCCTTCAAACTTGCGGCTCAATCTCATGTATTCCTGAACAAGTCTGATATTTTTTTCTTGTTCAAATTCCGTTACTGATAATCATCCCATAAATCTTATTATTTGAATTCCTTTTTATAGATTATTGTTCCCAAAAATATAAGAATTACTACTTAGCTCGTGCTCTCTTTAACTTTCTCTTGTGCTTTTCTTTTCTAAGACGTTTTCGTTGCCACTTCCATCTCATCTGGCGCTTCTTCTTCCAACGTCTTGAGCTTCTCTTCATGACAAAAGCCTCCAGCGGGTTTTTGCGAATTCAGCAACCATCGTCATTATCATAAACATTTCTGGAGAAATTTGTTTTTAAAGTTATCTGATTTGGATTGAAATGTTAAACACAATTCTTTTAAATAGAAATCTTGTAGTGAGAATAAGCCCCGATAGGTTCAGTGTAAGGAACCAAGGTTCCTTGACAGTCAACCTCCTTTGGAAACAAACAGATAGGAACTATCGGAAGCGCGATTGCCCCGATAGTTCAGTGGGTTTTTCTTTTAGAAACGGGTTTCTTTTGGGAAAGAAACTACGGTGGTAGAAAACCCAAGAGAGTACAGTGTAAAAGAAAACTAAGTTTGGTAGAAAAAACTAAGGATGGAACTATCGAGGAAAAATAATGCCCCGATAGTTCAGAGGCCAAGAATGCCGCCCTCTCAATACCTTGAGATTAGTCGATGAGATGATATCTCTTGCCTTCTCAAAGGCGGGTACCATGCTCTTCGGAGTTTGGAGAACGGCGGTGACCCGGGTTCGAATCCCGGTCGGGGCGTAATATCATTTGACGAATTATGAAACTTAATCTTAATCTGTTAAAAACAAAAAATAATTCTAATTGATTCCCAAATTCTTAACCAGAACATCTCCCGAATAATATTTTTCAAAATCATCAAAGGTAGCAAATGCTCTTCCTTCAGATAAAGCAATTAAAGCACGCTTTTCCGCATGTTCACTGAGCAAAGAAAGTTGGTCCCCATAGAGTTTGGGTTTCTTTCCATTCTCAGAAATATAAAGGTCATGTCGGAGAACTTTCTCCCCCTGCCTTGAAGCAAAGATAATTCTCTCAAGTTTCTTAAAACTGTTTCTCATAAAAATTTTGATAATTTTTGATTTATAAATTTTTGTAACCCTAAAACCAAACACAAAAATCAATCACCTTTCCGAACCAAATCAAAAAGCGACTTCTTCTTAAAGAAAACAATTTCCGGCGTTCCGTCTTTCCCCTTGAAGTCAATATTAATTTTTAACAATCCAAAACGACTGACGAAAACCGTGCAAACAAGCGACTCCTTGCCATCGCGCTTCTGCAATGAAATAAGCATTTTGTTCACCTTAGTTCCCTTTTCTTTTTTTTCAGTTTCCTCGCGAATAATTTTCTGGATTTCATCAAAATCAAAATCAATTTCATCATTTAGTTTTTCAGGAGCAGGAAAATCCCCCTCGACATCAGGACGCGCTTCCTGCATTACAACAGAAGCGTCAGAACTCGAATCCAACCTAAAACTAATTATTTTCTTGCTCGTCGGAACATAATAATCAATGTGCCTCTGATTGTCTTGTCCCTCGAAATCTATCGTGAAAAAACCCGAGCAAAAATACGCCTCAGGATTCTCTAAAAAAAACTTCTTAAAATCATCAGAATCATTCAGCTTCTCAAAATAAAACTGCAGGTTCATAAAAATTTATAAAACGAGAGTTAATAAGATTAATTATATTTTTGGGAATAGATTAGCTCGCAACAAGTTGCTAAATTATCTAGCTCCGAACCAAACTTCGTTAAAGTTCTCCGCCTTAACAAGATTAATAACGGAAGAACATGATGAAATCTGTTCTGAAGTTTAAGAAAATCGTGAGCGAAGCGAACGTAACTATCTCCTTTCCAAAATCTCTTTCCCCAAATCCTTCGCGAACTTTTCAATCTTCGCGGTTTTTATCTTCTTGTCCCCGCGAACACGAAGCGCGACGCTGTTTGACTTTTCCTCGCGCTCGCCGACGACAATTATATAAGGAATCCTCATCAATTCAGCTTCCTTAACTTTCGCTTGAACAGTTGTATTCCTCAAATCCGCGTCAATTCTCAAATTAGGAATTTGTGAAGCCAAAGTCTCAACAATTTTCTTCGCGTATTTTTCATTTCTGTCCGTAAAACTAACAACTCTTACTTGAATCGGCGCGAGCCACGTCGGCAAACGACCACCAGTATGTTCTAACAAAATCCCCGCAAATCTTTCTAAAGAACCATAAATAACTCTATGCAACATTATCGGTCGCTTTCTTTTGTTGTCTTTATCAATATATTCTAAATCAAATCTTTCCGGCAAAGCAAAATCAAGTTGAATCGTCGATAACTGCCACGTTCTTCCCAATGAATCCTTAACGTGAAAATCAATCTTCGGTCCGTAGAACGCCCCATCGCCTTCATTAATCTTGTATTTTACTTTATTCTCTTTCAAAACTTCCTCAAGGATTTTCTCCGCCATGTCCCACTCCTTATCGGAACCAATTCTCTTCTCAGGTCGCGTCGAAAGTTCAATGTGATCAAAATCAAGTTTGAAAATTTTATAAAATTCTTTAACAAGTTCGATGACTCCTTTTATCTCGTCTTTAACCTGCGCTTCAGTGCAGAAAATGTGTGCATCATCCTGCGTGAATTGTATAACTCTGAACAAACCCGCAAGAACTCCACTCAACTCGCATCGATGTACAGTCCCCATTTCTCCCACGCGAAGAGGCAAATCCTTGTACGACTTCGGCGAACTTTTGTAAACTAACATTCCCCCAGGACAATTCATCGGCTTCACCAAAAACGGCCTGTCCTCGTAATCAGTCACAAAATTATTTTCCTTATACTTATCCCAATGCCCCGAAACTTTCCACAACTTCGAGTCCATGATTTGCGGCGTTCTTATCTCTTGATAATTTCCTTTATGTTTCTCCCTCCAAAAATCCACCAACCCATTGTAAATAATCAAACCATTATTGTGCCAGAAAACCATCCCCGGCGCCACGTCGCTAAAGGAGAAAAGGTCCATCTGTCGCCCAAGAATTCTATGATCGTTCTCTTTTAATTTTGAAGTATCAAGTTTTGATTTTGAAATTTCACGAAGCAAATGTTTCACATCATAATCTTCATCATTTCCCACAATCACCTTTCCAGGGTGGGCACTTCCAGAACCGAAGCTACGCGACAACTCGCTAAGCGGATGGCCTTTCACTTTCAATTCAAATTCTTTGTAATAGCCGAACGGCGCTTTGACAACCTTAAAACTTTTTCCAAGTTCTTTCTCGGCTTTCTCCAAAACTTCAGAAGCAACATCTGGCGCAGAAAGATTATTTGAAAGATGCGCGTAAGGATACAACACAACATCCTTCGCCTTAACTTGCTTCGCAATATCTTCAACG
>JAHJMH010000015.1 GCA_018821425.1 Nanobdellota archaeon | reverse complement strand
TTCTCACTTCCACAGAGAAAATTCAGCATCGGGAACAAGATAAAAGAAATCTATAGTAATCTCACAAAACATTTTAAGGAAGACGAAAAGAGAAAAAGAATTTCTTTTGAAAAATTTGTAGAAGGAACAAAAGAAGACCGATTGGTCCTTTTTTCGCCACTGCTTCACCTTGATCATCAGAAAAAAATTTGGCTCGAACAGGAGAATCATCTAGAAGATTTTTACATCTGGATTAGCAAAACTTACTTTAAAAATAATCCCGACCCTTTCGCAGATTTAAAAACAGAGGTTGAGGGGAAAATAGAAAATTTAAATTCAGAAAAGAAAAAGCGTTTGAAAAAAGTAAAAAAAGAATTTAACGAACCTCTTGGTCTAGTGTAAAACTTAAAAACCATTTTCTACTATTTCTTAAATGAAATTCGGCGTTCTTTTTTCTGGCGGAAAGGATTCAACGTTAGCAACATGGTTTGCAAAAAAACATTGTAATGACATTAGTTGTTTGATAACTATAGTTTCTTCCAATAAAAATAGCTACATGTTCCACACTCCTTCTATCTCAAAGACAAAAAAACAGGCGGAAGCTATGAACATCCCGCTAATGGTTGAAAAAACAAAAGGCGGCAAAGAGTCAGAACTTAAAGATCTCGAGCGAGCAATGAAAAAAGCGAAGGCGAAATACAAAATTCAAGGTATAGTCACTGGGGCAGTTGAAAGCGTATATCAAGCCTCAAGAATCCAAAAGATTTGCGACAATCTCGGTCTCGAATGTTTCAATCCGTTGTGGCACAAGGACCAATTTGAACTTCTCGAGGATTTAATAAAAAATAAATTTCAGGTCATAATCACCGGTGTCGCGGCTTATCCCTTAGATGGCTCGTGGCTCGGTCGGATTATTGACAAAAAATTTATCAAAGACTTAAAACCGCTTGTGGAAAAATATAAAATAAATCCTGCCGGCGAAGGCGGCGAATTCGAAACTTTTGTTCTCGCCGCGCCCGGACTTTTCAAAAAATCATTGAAGGTTACCGATGCCAAAATCTCAGGAGAAAAGAATTCTTGGAGAATGGAGATTGAAGTAGAATGAAAACAGAAAAGATTTTCGCAGAAGTCGGTTTTGGGAACCCCCGCTTTTTCTCGACGGAGATTGAAAATAATTCAAATGAAAAGAGAGTAAAAGGATTCATTAGACCAAAAGAATTCAGAGATTTCTATCTTAGAATTTGCGTTTTCAAGTTAACATTAATTCTCTCCACTTACGACATAATAAAGATAAAGATAAACAAGAAGAATAAATTTAGGTTTGTAATTGGGATTGGGGGTTATAACTAATGAAAATCCTATCGTGGAACGTTAATGGGATTCGCGCAATATTGAAAAAAGGTTTTATGGATTTTATAATAAAAGAGAATCCCGACATCTTGTGCCTCCAAGAAACAAAAGCACACCCCGAGCAGGTTGATATAGTTCTCCAGGACCATCCACATCGCTACTGGAATTCTGCGGAAAGAAAAGGATACTCAAGTGTTGCGGTTTTCTCAAAGATAAAACCGATTTCAATTACAAAGGAAATAGGACACGAGCTCGATAACGAAGGGCGCGTTCTCGCTCTCGAGTTTGAAAACTTCTATCTCGTAAATGTTTATGTTCCAAATTCTGGACGCGGTTTATCGAGACTTGAAACTAGAAAAGAATGGGATAAAATCTTTCACGATTTCGTTAAATCTATTGAAAAGAAAAAACCGGTAGTAATCTGCGGTGATCTCAACGTCGCCCACAAGGAAATAGATTTAGCAAACCCCAAATCAAATTATAACAAAACTGCGGGATACACTCAAACAGAAATCGACGGCTTCCAGGAACACGTTAACGCCGGGTTTGTCGATACCTTCCGCGAATTCAACAAAGAACCTGGAAACTACACCTATTGGGGCGTCTGGAATAATCTTCGAGCGAGAAACGTCGGCTGGCGAATTGATTACTTCCTCGCTTCAAAATCTTTCCTTAATAATATAAAAAATTCTTTTATCTTACCTGAAGTGATGGGCTCTGATCATTGTCCTGTCGGGGTTGAATTGATTTAGGCATTAAGTTTATATAAGTCATCAAATATTTTTCTAAATATGGATTCCCTAAAAATAATTCAGAAGTATTACCAAATAGACTCCAAATCTTACAAATTTTTGGTAGAACATAGCAAAGCAGTTACAAAAAAAGCTATTGAAATTGCGAAAAAAATCCCCAATATTAATCTCGATTTGAAATTCATTGAAGAAGCTTCCATGTTACACGATATTGGAATTTTCTTAACTAATGCTCCTGAAATTGAATGTTTTGGCAAGAAACCCTACAGCTGTCATGGATATTTGGGTAGAGAAATTTTAGAAAAAGAGGGGTTTCCAAAACACGCATTAGTTTGTGAAAGACATGTGGGTGTAGGAATTTCAATCAAAGATATTGAGGAACAAAAATTACCAATTCCTAAAAGAGATATGACTCCAATTTCAATGGAAGAACAAATTATTTGCTTTGCTGATAAATTTTTTTCAAAAAATGAAGAATTTTTATCAAAAGAAAAAAGTCTTGATAAGATTAAAAATGGATTACTAAAATTTGGTGATGATAAGGTAAAAATATTTGAAGAATGGGTTAAACGATTTAGATACTAATTCTTGCCTGCATCATACTGTTGCTCCGCTTCACTCTGCAATTTTTTCTTGCGAAAAAATGTATAACCGCGATTTAGGAGAAATTCCCCAAATTTACTTCGGGCGAACTTCCCTTAAGTCCGATGTTAAATAAAAACACTAAATTTTCAATAAACT
>JAHJMH010000068.1 GCA_018821425.1 Nanobdellota archaeon | reverse complement strand
TCTTGAAGCTGTAATTAATGAGGTTGGCGGTGAAACTGGTGGTCACGAATTCGCAGCAGGTTGCATAATCAGTCGCGAAAATGAAACCAAATTCATTGAAGTCCTAAAGAAAAATCTCGAAATTGAGATGGTCAAGATTGAATAATTCTAAAAAATCACAACCCTTAAAAACGCGCCCAGTTATCTAGTTATATGGTTAAAAATCTTGAAGAAGGTGACATCGTATTTTGCACCGTCGACAGAATAATCGGAACAAACGTATTTGTAAGACTGGATTCGGGGGAAGAGGCTTGCATTGTTTTCTCTGAAATCGCTCCTGGAAGAATTAGAAACATACGGGATTACGTTTTTCCTCAGAAAAAAATAATTTGCAAGGTTCTACGACTTTCGGGCGACAGAATAGATCTTTCATTAAGAAGAGTAACTCCAAAGGACCAAAAGGATTTCAAAGACTTGCAGAAACATGAAAAAAGTTACGAAAGCATTTTGAAAAACATTCTCGGGAAAGGAGCAGAAAGCATAATAGAAAAAATATTAAAAGAAGATTCAGTTTACGAATTTTTACAAGAAGCAAAAACCAGTGAAAAGGGAAAGGAAAATTTAGAAAATCTTGTGGGAAAAGAAGAGGCAACAAAAGTATTAGAAGTTCTCAATAATCAAAAACAAAAAAAAGTCGGACTAAAAAAAGAGATTTCCCTAACAACTTCAGAACCAAATGGAATTGAACTCATAAAAAATCTTCTAAAAAAAATAAAAGAAGTGGAGATAAAGTACATCTCGGCAGGAAAATACATTCTCAAAAAGGAATCTACAGATATAAAAAAGGCCGACAGGGATTTAAAAAATACTTTGATTATTCTTGGGAAGGAAGCGAAAAAAATGAATATGAGTCTGACAACTTCAGTCAAACAAAAAGAGAAGAAATAATCTATTGTCGAGAAGTAAAAGAACCTTTATTTTTTCTCAGCCCAATGAGGGGTGCAATCATAAAGTTTAAAAACAAAGATTTTTTTGATGAACCATGGAAAAAGAACCATCAATAAATCAGTTCAGTGTAATTGTTCTCGGAATAATTTTCGACCCAAAAGAAAAGAAGATACTTATCGGAAGGAGAGAAAACGATCCGCACCTTCCCCAGCTTTCTTGGTGTTTCCCGGGAGGAGGTCTTACTGAAGACGGAGAAATCAACAAAACATTAAAAGAAAAAATTAAGGAACAGACCGGACTAGAAGTAAAAAATTTGGGAGCAGTATTCGCAAAAACCTATGAAGAAAAAAGAGATTTGGTATCTATTTATTTCCTGTGTGAGGCAGTTAAAGGAGAGTTTAAGGTTGGCGGAAAAATAAAAGAACTAAAATGGGTAAAGGCTCACGAAATAGAAGAGCATTTTAAAGTTTCATTCCACCCTAGACTAAAAGAATATCTCACTAACATTGGTAGTTAAAAAAGATGGGCAAACTAAAAACATGCAAGTCTTGTAAAACTTATTCTCTAAAAGAAAAATGCGAAACCTGTGGTTCCAAAAATTCTGAAGCGCATTATAAATTTATTTCTCGGGCGAATAAAATTAAATCTCAAAAATAGGTTTTACTTCAGGATTTTTATTTTCAGTTCTTCGGTCAACTGCAACAATTATCTTCGAGGGAACTTCCCCAATAATTTTTATTGCCTCTGTCAGAGAGTTTCCAGTTGTTACCACATCATCAACAAGAATCCACTCATCCAAAGGTAATGCTCCTTTTAACTCTCCATCTTTAATCATTGAAAATTTTGATGTGGGATTTTTTTGGAAAGCAGCCAAGGCAATAAGAGCCCCTCCTGTTGCGATACCCACATAATGTTCGCTGCAAGGAATCCTGTGAAGGATATAATCCAAATAAGTCCTTTCTGTTAACAGAGCATTCACATCATAAAAAACGCTAGTAGACTGACCACTATGAAGAATCCTTTCTCCCCTCACAATGTATTCCTCAGGAAATTTTAATTTGTCCATTTCAAAACAGCGTCTTCTGATTAATCTCGGATTTAACAATCTCCATATCTTTCTCCCACGAGTCGATTAAACTTCTATTGTAAATTATTGCAGCAGGATGAAACAACGGAATAAGTTTTATCTTCAAGCCTTGAAAATCAATAACCCTAACTTTTCCATGAACGCTTGTAATTCCAGGCATCTTCGCCATGGCGTCAACGTTTCCCCCTGAAAGAAAAAACTTCGTCGCATAATTCCCAAGGGAACAAATAACTTTCGGCCTCATTTCTTTTATTTGATTAATCAGCCACGGAGTATGTGCCTTAATTTCTTCTGGGAGAGGATCTCTGTTCTCCGGCGGTCGGCACTTTAAAACATTAGCAACATAAACATCATCCAGAGAAAGACCAACCTTCCCTAACAAAGTATCCAAATTCTTTCCTGCAGCCCCCACAAAGGGAATTCCTTGCTCATCTTCATTCCTGCCAGGAGCCTCGCCAACAAACAGAATTTGAGCCTTAAGATTGCCTTTTCCTACGACGAAATTCAAGCAATTTTTGCAAATCTCAGTATCCTTGGCAAGTTTGATATAATCCAGTTCAAGTTCCATCAATAATAAAAGAACAAACTATTTTTAAAAATTATCTTTTTTTCCTCAGACTCAATCCAATTGCAGCGACGACGACAAGACCTATCAAAACCCAAAGCCAAGTAAGACTACTTCCTTCGCCATCAGTTTCATCACCAGAAGAATCTGTGCCCGTAGTTCCAGTTAAGTCCTCTCCCGTCGTAACCACGGAGTCTGCTCCCTCTGGAACTGCTTCATTAATCTTTTGGATTGTCAAATCCGCTTTCCCATTAACAATACTATTAAGCAAGACATAGATGTCATAAAAGTTATCGCTATCAACATCTACCTTCGTATCTTCTCCTGGAGCAAGTGAAACTGTAACGGGGTCGCTGGCAATCTCTATTGTTACTTTACTAGCCTCTACAGAAACAATTCCAACATGATGAGTAGTTCCTCCTACTGAGACCTGTATTCTGTTCTTAACTCCCAACTGGCTTGTATATCCTTGTTCAAATGTAGTATCATCTACAGTACGCGTTGTCCAAACAGCAGCACTAGAACTAGAAGATCCGCCCGAACTCCCCGCATTATTATTTGAACAACTACTAGTAGTCATAGCCACCGTAGAAGAACCGCTGTTAGCTACTCCATCTGTAGATGTAATTGTAATATCATAACTAGTTCCACAAGTTAATCCACTAACCTTGCTTCCTGAAAACGTTCCTGAAGAACTGGAAAGAGCACATGTAGAAACTCCACTTCCCGCATCTGTACACGAATAAGCAACAGTAACGGATGACGTTGCCGAAGTTGACTTGGAAACACTAACTGTCGGCAC
>JAHJMH010000067.1 GCA_018821425.1 Nanobdellota archaeon | reverse complement strand
TTTTATCTCAATTAAATAAATTGGAAGGGATAAGATTATCAAAGCCCGAAAATCGCGAAGGAAATGTCACCAGTTTTGGTTTAGTTGGGGATGAATCTCCTGCAAATCTCGCCGCTCCAGAAAGATTTTATTATCTTGTTGAACCAATCCTTCCTGAAAGGAGATAAAAAATAAAATGACAGAAAAAAAACAACCAGATTATTCAAGCTTTGAAAGATACCAATTTGGAGCGTTAGCAGGGGTTCTTGCTGGCTCTGAGGAAAGCGCGAGACACGCTCCAAGGGCACTTGAAATTCTCGCCGGCAAAGATGGACTTAACTTAGATCCTAATGCTAAAGAATATCATGATTCATTTGGCGAGCAGACTCCAGAGCAGATTGAGAAAGCCATAAAAACATATTCTGGAAAATTCAGAAAGGCGAGGGGCGAACTTTCTCCTGTGGATTTGATAGGATGGTATTCTGATGTTCTTTCATGTTTGGATGAAGGCGAAATGGAAAAGGTTGTTGCTTATTTCGGACAATATGAGGAACCTCTTGGAGCAATAGAAAGTAAAATGGGTAAGGCAAGTCATATTAAGAAGGGTGAAGGTACTGGTGCTAACACTGATGAAGAAGTTGCCGCTGCCGAAAAGATGCTTCAAAAATATGGAACTTTGATGCAGGTTATGAGTGTTCTTGATAATTACAAGTTTGAGAATTTGAGACCTAATGTTGTAGGTATGTCAAAGAAGGAAGATTTGAAAGGAATCGCGGCACAGCTTCCTGAAGTTGCAAGTTATAAGGCGAGGGCTGCTTAGGAAATGGTAGATGAAGAATTCAGAGAGAGAGTAAAAAGGGAATATGATGATGCTTGTAAAAGATATGAAGAGGGGAGAAGAGATACTGTTCATCAAGATACTTTATTCATAGACATGAGAGTGGAAGGGAATACGGTATATTTCCCGAGGATGATTCTTCTAAGACTAGGGGAAAGAAGATAAAATGGAAAAAATATTACAAAACTATAGAATGAATCCCGAACCATATTTTGTAAATAGGGCTTTAGTAGATAAAACTTTTAGGCCGATTGATCCTAATGTTTTAGAAAGGATAACAGTTGAAGACAGAAGGTTAGTAGTGTTGCGAGAACCATATTCTGGAAATAGATAGTTTTTGTTTCTTAAAATTATTCAACTAACTCTTTAACGAGATTTGCCATCACTTCTAAAAATTCTTCCGCACGATTTTGCCATTCATCAATCTCAACGCCTTTCAAATTTTTAATCTCGCCGTGGGCGATTTTTTTGTGGAGAACGAGAAGGTCGCGATACCAAACAACATATTTCATTTTTAGTTTTCCCGAATTGACGAAAATTTCTTTAAGGTCTGCAGGAATGTGTTCTGGCGACGCTGGAGGAACTTTTGCAGCTATAAGTGCGGCATGAGATGAATCAACCATACTCCAGAAAAGTCCGTCGATGCTTCCCAATTCTGCCATTTTACTTCTTGCAATATGTTGTGGCGCTCTCTGAAGCGCAGAATAAATTGCTTCTGGAGTGGATTTTATTTTTCCTGCGATAAGAAGCGCTTTAAGCGGATTAAAGAAACCGGCGAAATCAATCATCGCTTCTCCGTATCTCAAGATGTTCATAACGACGGGGTCGCCGCGCATTAAATCCTCCCACCATGTGCTTAATTTGACTGTGTTGATGTGGAGACTTTCTTGGTAGGGATTTTTTTGAATTAATTTTTCAAGTTCTTCGCGATACCATGCAACAAGTTCTTGATCCCAATTTATTGAAACATCGTCAAGAAGGATTATGATATCAATATCTGAACCTGCTACTTGATCTTGCTTTGCTGTAGAGCCGAAGAGAATGACAGACTTAACTATCTTGTCAAATCTTTGATAAATTTTTGTGGCGAAATCCATTGCGATTTCAGATTCTTTTTTTAGATTCAGCGTGGGTATGTTCTTAGGAATCTTGTTCCGCTTGGAACTTTTACTTTTATTTTTTAACTGCTTTTTTGCAAAAGACTTTTTTTTATTTTTTTTCTTAGACATTTTATTTTATTCCTTGATTACTTTTATGAAAAGCCATAAAACTCCTGCAACGATTCCCACAAGAGCTGCCACTAAATCGAATGTATTGAAAAATAGCGTCCCTATGGCTTTCATTAATATCATGGTGTAAATTAATAAATTTACTAAATTGATTATCCAATCGATGAGTATATCCTTTACCATTTATCATATTAATCCTAAATTACTTAGTATGGCCCAGATTAAAAGCATAATAGCAATTATCCCGAGCCCGAGCGTTATCCATTTAATTATTTCTAATACTTGATTTTTCTTTTTTGACATTTTATTTATCATGACAGCAAGGCGCGCATAATTCCAAAAGCAAGCAAAGCTAAGGCTATTGTTCCTAAAGTCCAAATAATATAGTACCAAACGCTTATCTTTCTTTTTGTCATCGTTCCTCCTTCTATATACTCTAAAATATATTATGGAATATAGTTTTTAAATTTACTTAATTATTCCATTCCCCTTCCAGACATTCTGCTGCCTTGAGCTCCCTGAGCTGTGCCGCCAAGTTCTGTTGAAAGTTTTGAAAATCCGCCGCCGAAAGTTTCATAGTTTATCTGAGGCAACCATGCACCGTCGAGCCCTGACATGTATCCCTGAGAAAATCCTTGCGACTGGTTCCAGTAAGGAGCCATTTTCATTGAATAAATTGGCGAGCCGAGACCTTCAAGAGATTCTGAGAACGGACTTGCTTGCCAATGTTGCCACCAGTTTCCCGCTTCAATAATTTTCTTTGCTTCAAAACCTTTCTCGCCGAGCTTCTCCATTATTTCTTTTATTGGAACATTGCCCATTCCCATTGGCAACTCGGTGTGCTCCATACCAAAATTATCCGAGAGATGAACGTGCTTGACAACGCCCGCAACTTTTTTGGATTCTCCTACTATGTCTGCTTCGCTGTATCCTTGTGCGCGCAACATGTTTATGTGTCCGACATCCCATGTTGCTCCGATGAACTTCTCGGCTTTCTTTTCCGCATCGGATTCGTTCATTCCGTCATCGACAGCTTTTTTTACAAATTGTTTTCTGGAGGCTTCAACAATATTTTTTATGTCTTCTCCTGTCGAAAGTCCGCTTCCCGCTGGAGGATTTTCAATAACAATAACAGGACTTTTATCTTTGAATTTTTTGTAGGCTTCAAACGCGGCGTTTCCATAAGTTTCCGACGACTTTTCAACTGCGAATTTTTCTATAGGAATCCAAACTTTTGGAGGGACTCTTTTCAGTGCGTCAATTAACTGATACAACGCTTGAGATTGAACTGCAGGGTCAAAAGACTTCAGAGAAATTTTCCCATTTTCTTGTGCGCCTAAAGTTTCGGAGTATTGTTCCGAAATCTTTTGGAGTATCTTTTTATCTTCCTCTGTTTCAGTATTTTCCCATGCTCTGCTGAAAGCAGCATTAGCAGATTTTCGCGCTTCTTGAGCATAAGTTGAAGCAGCGTGCATGGTAGGGAACTGCGCAAATTGTTCTTGATTTAAATGTTCTAATTCTTCGCCAGCTTCTTTAGAAACAAGTTTAGGATTTGTTTCCGCAACTAATTTGTTAACATAAAGCATTCTTGTTACAGGGTCAACATCTTTCAGGATTTCGTCAACTCTTCGACGATTGAATTCAATTTGGGAAAGTGTGTTGTTCCATTCTGTGTCGTTGTGTGATTCAAGAACGTCTTCGGGAATGTGTGCAATTTTGCGGACCTCCCCGTCTTTTCCCCCGGGGTAATATTTTGTTTCAGCTTCGAGCGGTGCCATCCTTCCTGTTTCTCTATTGATAGCGATAAGTTTTTTGTAATCTCCTTCCCCCTTTCCCCTTTTTGAAGGCGGCAAAAGTTGTGATCCTTGTAGACCTGCTGTGGAGTGGAATGTAACTGGAATGTTTCCATCCGGATTCAATTCGTGACTTCTAAGAAGTGCTTGAGTAATTTTTGTTTGTGCAAGTTCTCTTTCTGATTCGCTGAATCCTTGTTGCGTTACTCCTGAAGCTTCTATCAAAGGACCGTGAAGCGTGACGTCTACCCCCGTAAGTTTGGAAAGTCGATGAACTTCTTTTAATTGTTGATTTGGTATCGAGTCAAAAATTTCAGGTTGAATGCCTGTAATCTCGATATTTTTTATTCCGGAGGAAAGTTTAGAAGAAACATCTTTCAAAATGTTTGCCGTTCGCGGGTCCGTTGTTAACCCAAGACTTCCAGTTTGGACGTAATTGTTTTCGGACCATCCTGAGGGAGATTTCATTCCAGAGTAACCTCCTTGGTATATATCAGAAATTTTGTAATCACCTGTTTTGTAATCAGCCACTTTTATCACCTGTTTTGTAATTAGCCACTTTTATCACCTGATACGAAGAAGAGATTTCTGTTTAAATATTTTTGTTTATCCTTTGTCAACTCTTGGCTTGTAATTTTCATATTTAGCTTTTTCTCTTTCAAAAATATTCTCTTTTCCAAGTTTGCTCTCATCAACTCTCTCCGCAGTCCAAATTCTTTCTCTCGTCTGAGATTCTCCTCCAGACTCATAATCCTGTTTTACAAAGAGTTCCCCCGGACTTGTCTTAGGAAATGTTTCTCTATCTTTTCCCAACTCTTGGGAATCTATGCGTTCAACTTTTCTGTAGATTTGAGAAGAATCTGAAGAATATTTTGGACCCTTTTTATCTTTGGGATTTGCATCATAATTTATTTCCGAATTTTCTTCCTGGGTTGTTCGAGTAGGAGTTCCAATTCTCGCTTGCGGTATAAAAGCGGTGCCCGGCTGTTCGCTGGCAATTCTTTCAAGAACGGGCGAGCCTGTTTCATTTTGGATTTGAAGTTTTGGAGAAAAAGATTCATCAGGAATTTTTGAACTTGTTTTATCCTCGGAATCTTTTTTTGGAGAACTCTCTTCATCCTCTTTTTTTGATTTTAGTTTTAAAACTAATTCTTCTAAGATACTTTCAACCTTTTTTGAGGACAAGTCCTTGAATTTTTTATCCTTAGGAATTTTTTTCTTTTCTTTTTTAGGAGTTTTTTTGTTATCTCTTTTAGTTTTTTTCATAATTAATAAATGGGAGAGAGATATATAAGATTTTTGATATGACTTAAGAGATTTCTATAGAAAAGTTTATAAACAAGTCAGTGGTATCTATGTGTATGAATATTTATAAGCAAGAACTACTTAGGATAAATCATGGGTTCGGCGGAAACCTAAGAGACGATGCCAGTCTTGACTATGCTATAGATAAATTTGGTGATAAGAAAATTGGGTCATATAAAAAACTGGCTTATCTATTAAGAGCAATTCTTGTCGATCATCCCTTTTCAGACGGAAACAAACGGACAGCAGCGTATGCGGCACTAAACTTCGCGACAGAATTCAAAAAGCGAGTCGATATGGATTTATTACTTCACCATATTGTTTCAATAGCAAAACAGAATACCTGTGACATAGCCAAAATAGAATGGAGAATAAAAAATGCAATCAACTAAATCAAAAAGGATATTGAAAAAGTATAGGTATGTGTTTGAAGCTCTGGAAAATTATGATAAAACGCGCGAGTTGCCGTTCCAAAGGAAAAGGATAGACGTGACTCTGTCGGTTAAGATTATCAAAAAGTTGAAACAAATGCGAGAGAAAACAGGCAAGTCGATTTCAAGAATTATTGAAGAGAAAATAGGTGCGGGTTAACTGACGGTGTTTTACTAAGTGAAGCTTGCCATGCCGTGCGCTTTTTTGTAGATGTCAAAAAGAAGGAACGCTTTCTCTTTTGCATCATTTCCTACAAATGGTCTTATGTATTCTTTTTCCGCCCAACTTTCTGGCCTAAGTATAACTTTCTCTTTTTCTTCTTTGACTCCTTTTTTCTCCTTATCTTTTCCTTTGTCTTCGGATTCATTGTAGCCTCCAAGAAGTGCTTTGAAAGGATTTGAAGAATCTCCACTCTTTTTCTTTTCTTCTTCGGCTTCATCTTTTTCTTCCAAGAAGTAATTAATCTCATCTTGAAGTTGGTCGAGACTTTCTGTTGTTGTTCCTTCAATAAGTCTTAGAGCGTCGCCTATGTCGGATGCTTCAAGCTCTTCATCAATTTTTTTTATTTCGTCTTCGTTAAGTGCGTAAGCTTTGAAAGATACTTCTGCGCGACCTCCGAAAACATAATGGGATTGCTGCTGACTTGCTCTTTGAGGGATCCCTCTAAATTTGAAACTGACGAGAACGCAGGAAGAGTAATCTTTTGTTTTTAGTTTTTCAAAATCTTTTGGGAGGTTTCCCCCTCGAGATTCGCCTTTAACATCGATTTTTCTTTTTCCAATAAGAGTTAATTCAAGAATGATTGTGTTGAATGCTTTGACGAGCGCAGGTTCTCTGCCTCTTTGACCCATCTCGAGTTCTTGCGCGGCCTTCAAATACGGCTTTGCCCATCTCGAATAAAGTTTCAGGGCGTTGACTTGGCTTCGAAGATAGTTTTTCTCAAGTTCGTATCTTTTCCTCAATTCTTTTTCAGATTCAACAAGCCAGTGATTGAATTCTAAAATTCTTCCGCGAAGGATTCTTTTCACTCTGTCATTTAGGTCAATTTCATTTCCGCCACCATCTTTGAGATTCTCATCTTTGACTACGAGAAATGCGTCGACCAAAGTTTGAAATCCTGCTTGCCCGAGCGCCATGGCTTTGATGCTTGAATTTTGTTTTGTGATGTCGACTTTGTCCATCCATATTTGTTTTAGAGAAAGGATTGCTGCTTCCTTACTCCCACCTCGAAGTTCGTCATAGCTCTGAAGTCTGAGTTTGAAATCCTTCAAATCATAGATGAGATTAAGGACGCTTCTCAAAACGGTGTTTATATCTCCAAGAAGTTTTGACCCTTGCTGTTGCATTATCGTCGCTCTTTGTCCGAGTTCAGCGAAATGACCCGAGCCCGGGGAAGATGTGAAGTTATCAATTAGTTTCTCTGTTTGAAAGCCGAAGTCGTTCATCAAATCAAGTATGAAGAAATAAATTGGTTCAAGTGTTTCCGAGGACGAATCATAGATGAGCTTGTGTTCTGCAAGGTCTTTTGGTTTAACCTTTCCTGAGGGGATTTTATCCGCGGATCCATATTCTTTTAGAAGTTCTTTGCTATTATCTGCGTACTCTTCGGGATTTATCCTACCTATAATCTCAGAAATGCTTTCAGCCATGTACTGAAATAGCATTTCCTATTTAAAAAATGTTTCTTTAACCTCAAAACTTCTGACAAGAACAAAATTTCATGGAAAATTTATAAACGTTCCAGAATTTATCTTTTAATGAGTGAAACAACAAAATTTATTCTGAAGATGTTAAAAAGTAGTAAGAAAGAATTAAGAATGATAATTCTTGTCGCGGTTTTTGGAGCGCTTTTTGCAGTCGTAGTTCCATACATCTATGGGAGAGTTTTTGACCTCGCTGTTTTGCCCGGAAGCAGTAGCAATCTTCTTTTGGCTCTGATTGGATTGTGGTTATTTTTAAGTTTGTTTTCAAGTTATATCTCGAGCAAAACGGGATACATGGGAGAAATTCTTGGAATAAAAGTTTCTCTTAAATCGGAAACGGAAGCATACGCCCATTTTTTGACGCTACCGATATCATTCCATAAAAAGAAACAAAAAGGAGATATCTTGCACAAAATTTCAAAAGGCTCATGGGCATTTGAAAACATTATTTCAAACATCTCTGATATTTTACCCCAACTTTTAATGCTGGTTTTCTCTCTCGTTGCCATGTTCATAATAAAATGGCAAATAGCACTAATTATCTTAATCTCATTTGTTGTTTATACTTTTGCGACAATTCTTCTTGTAAGGCCAGAAGTTGAAGCAAGAAGGAAAGAACGCCGGGCTTTTGAGAAACAATATGGGGTAATTTATGATAAACTGTATAATGTACTTCTTGTAAAAAATTTTGCGATGGAAGAAAGAGAGAGCAAAAATTTCTCAAAATCTCTTATAGGAAAAACTTTTCCAGCAGTAACGGAAGCCGCAGAAAGAACAAAGAGAGTATCTCTTATACAGGGCATGATTTACAGCGTTAGTTTTGTTGCTGTTTTGGGTTTAGCGATTCTCTTTTTAAGAAGAGGGGCGATAACTGCGGGTCAATTCGTTATGTTCTTTGGATACATTAATCTCGCCTTTGGGCCCTTCAGATTTTTTGGCAGAATTTACAGGTTGTATAGAAAAACTTCAGTAGCGATAGAGAGATTCATAAGACTAAGGGAGATATCTCCTGAAAAAATGAAACATGGAAACAAAACAATTAGTAAATTTAAAGGAGGAGTAATTTTTGAGAACATAAATTTTGGATATGTAAAAGGAAAACCAATTTTAGAAAATGTCAGTCTTAAAATAAACCCGGGAGAATCAATCGCGTTAGTCGGAAAAAGCGGAGTCGGAAAAACCACCCTTGCGGAACTTTTAATGGGATATTACAAACCCCAAAAGGGGAAAATTTATCTTGATGGGGTTAGCATCTCAGACCTACGTCTAAATTGGTTAAGAAACCAGATTGCAGTAGTCCCTCAGGATTTAAACTTGTTCAATGATACGCTCATAAATAATTTAAAATATGCTAACCCTGACGCAACGAAGGAAGAGGTAATAACTGCGTCGAAAGCAGCATTTGCCGACGATTTCATTCAAAAACTTCCTAGGGGATATAATACCTTAGTTGGGGAATCTGGCGTTAAACTTTCTATGGGTCAGAGACAGAGAATCGCAATAGCAATGGCTTTTTTAAAAAATCCCAAAATATTGATTTTAGATGAACCAACATCCTCCTTAGATTCCGAATCTGAAAAAAAGGTCCAAGAGGGAATAAACAAATTAATAAAAGGAAAGACGACAATAATAATCGCGCACAGATTTTCAACAGTAAAGAATGCGAATAAGATAATTGTTCTTAGTAAGGGAAAGATAGCAGAGATGGGAAACCATCGAGAGTTAATGGACAAGAAGGGAATTTATAATACATTATATTCTCTCCAAAGAGGATTTGAATAGTGTTAAGAGAACCTCCCTTTTAGGTATAACTAACTTTAAAAATAAAAGACTTCTTATTGTTTAATGGGATTATTTGGATTGGGAAGAAAGAGAGAAGTGCTTGACCTTTCTGAAAGATTGAGGAGGCAACAGGAATCTAAAGAACGCGCTCAGCGAACTCAGGTTTCTTCGGTTTCGGCGGAAGAAAATTCGCAAGAGTCGGTTATTAAGTCCGATAATTGCTGCCGGCGCTATGGGTCTAAGTTCTGTAAGCGTCTTATTTAATGCCTTAAGACTCCGAAGAGTGAAGATTTAAATAAATGAATAATCATAGAATAGTATGAAAAAAGATAATACTTTGTTAATAATAGCGTTGATAGTTCTCGGGTTTTTACTGATTGGTAGTTTTGGATTTGGGGGAATGCATAATGGGGGCTATGGCATGATGGGAAGTTACTGGACAGGTGGTTACGGATACATGGGAATCTTCATGTTATTTATTTGGATTCTCTTTATCA
>JAHJMH010000066.1 GCA_018821425.1 Nanobdellota archaeon | reverse complement strand
TGAAAATTTCTTACTCTTTTCTAGGAATTGCGAAAGATATGCCCAATACAGCGACGCCTAATCCGAAAACTATAAATCCATAAATAATTTCTCGGGAGAGCACGCCATTAATCAAACCCCTTACAAAATCCATGAAAACTTCTGTTTGAATCGATGTAGAACTAATTAAAGATGTTGCAACGAGATATGAAATCATAATTAATAATCCCGAAATAATAAAACTTATTCCCATAACTCTTAGGCTCTTTCTTTCATCTTTTGGAATGAAAACTACAAGGGCGATAAGAATCAGTGAAAGAATTAGAGAACCATAAAGAATCATTTTGTAAATTCCAACGCCAGAGCGAACTTCTTCAATTTTGTTGCCTTGGAGTCCGTAAATCTTTACCAAATCCACATCTCCAGAGTCGGGAATACCTATACCGTTCTCAATAAGCATTGTATCAAGAAACTCCGACACGCTTTCATTCGCGGGCCTACAGATAACATCTCCTTCTAAATCTTTTGAAATCTCTCCGGAACTACAAACAGGAAAATTTTCCATTTGACTCACAATGAAACTTTTTAGTCCGTAACTGTCAACACTTACAAGAACACTAAACTCATCAATATCTCCCCTTAAATAAGCAAGACCGTCAGTGAGCGCGCCGTCAATCAGCGACTTAATTCCCTCTTCTGGAATATCTAAAAAATTAATTTCCATCAAATCGCTTGAAATGTTATCAACAGCCTCATCAAGATAATCATAAGTTCCACTGGCTTCGAGATTTTCAATATAAATTTTGGGATAAAGTAAACTGTTCGCAGAAAACAACGCCACAGAAAGGAGCACTGATAATACTAAAAAAATACTCACGATCACAAGAATAACTGTTTTGCCAGAACCCATGAACGAACCAAAGAACTCATGATTTTAAAGGTTTTGTAATGTGTAGATTATTACCTCTAAAATTATAAGTAAATATTAAAAACGCACCCTTTTTTTACTAATCATGGAAATCAATAGTGAAGTAGATAAAAAAATATCTTTTAACCTATCTCCAACAAGCATTAATACGTTTTATCAAAGTCCGCTATTATTTTATCTAAGATACATTTCAAGGGTTCCGGATGACACGAGAGTTCCAGTTTGTTATGGTTTGTCGGGAAACATTGTGCATGATTGTCTTCAAAAATACGCCAATAATGATTTCAATCGCCAAAATATCTTTTCGCATTTTTCGGATCAATGGTTAAAGAAAAATTTACACTACCATAAAAACCTAAAAAATGAGATATTAAGTCAGGAAGAATATATTCTCGCACTTATCAAAGGACTAAATATCGTAGACGGGCATTCCGAACATGTTTGTGAAGAAACAATTAGTTTCCCGTTTTTAGAAAATGAAAATATGATAATTGGGCTCAAAGGAATAATTGATTTGCAGGCAAAACAAAAATCCAGCTCCGAGGGTGTAATAATAGATTATAAAACAAGCAATAGTATAAATTCCGGGAAAGATTTTGAAAGACAAGCATTATTTTATAATTATTTGGTTTACAAAAAAGGAAAATCATTACCCAAAAAAACCGTCTTCAAGTATCTTAAATTAGGAGCAGAAAAAGTTTACTCGTTCTCCCCAGAAGATGTTGAACAATTTGAAGAAGAATTAATGTCAATAGCAGAACAGATTTTTGAATACGGGACAGATATCGGCAAATATCCTGTAGGAAACATAAACGACATTTTTAATAGTAAGAAAGAAGCTTGCATAAAAGAAGTTATACGCAGAAACGGTTTCTATGATTCTGAGGCGTTTGTCCACGCAATGTTTTAGATTCAGTAAATTCTGGCAGGTTCTTAAATTCTTTAAGTAGCAAGTTTTAAAAACAAAATTCTTATTTAATATTATCAGCCTTGAGCGGTATCTTAAGGGAAAGTTGAGTGTTAAGAAAACCGTAGGTTGTCTTACGGCCCACGTAGTCTAACGGCTATGACGCTAGCCTGTCGCGCTTGAGGGGAACCAAGGTTCCCCCTACAATACCCCCTCCTTTAAAGGAGCAAGGTTCCCCCTACAGTACCCTCTCCTTGAAAAAGGAAGAACGGTGAACACAAGTTCCCTTACAGTAACCCCCCTTTTGGAGGCGGAAACGGAAAAGCGCAGTACGCTGGAAACCCGGGTTCGATTCCCGGCGTGGGCGTTTATTGGGTTGGAAACCCAATCCTCCTCGGGATGTCGGACAAAAAAGTTTAAAGCCGGAAGGGAAAATCGAAAAGAAACTTGGTTCTTTTCAGGTTCGAATCTTGGCGTTGGATTTTGGACTAGATACTTTTTTTAAGCTTATTTGGTAAGTAATTTAATGAAAGACTCTAAACATAGTGAAGAAAAAACTAGAAAAGACCTTATCGATCCGATTCTTTTTGATCGTGTTGGGTGGAAAAAAGAATACGTAATCGAGGAACCAAACTCTGTTAAGTCAAATTTCAGAACGAAGGAGTTTAAGTTTATTGGAGATGAGACGGGAGAAGGTGAAAATAGATTTATAGATTATTTGTTATTAGATGAACAAAGAAATCCATTGGCAATTATTGAGGCGAAGAAGACCTCTGTAAATGTTGAGATGGGAGAAATTCAAGGGAGAACTTACAGGGGGGATGTTGAGAGAAAGGTAGGATTCAAAGTTCCCATTTTTCTAACAAATGGTAAAACATGGTATTATGTCAGTCCTAATGAAAATGAAGAAGATGTTCGCAGAAAAGTTTTGTTGCCTTTCTCACAAAAGGATTTGCAGAGAATTATG
>JAHJMH010000065.1 GCA_018821425.1 Nanobdellota archaeon | reverse complement strand
TAATGAAATCCCTTGGAAAGATATTATCGTTTCTGGAATGATTTCTATGAAAGGTGAGAAAATGTCTAAGTCAAAAGGGAATGTGATTGAGCCGCGAAAAATTCTCGATGAGTTCGGTGCTGATGCTTTAAGATTCTGGGCAGCAGGTTCAAAACTTGGAGAAGATATGGAATATCAAGAAAAAGATTTGGTTACTGGAAAAAAGTTTATCAACAAATTGATTAATTCATCCCGATTTGTTTTTATGAATTTGGATGGAAAGCCAAAGAAACCTAAGAAGCTAGAGAAATTAGACGAACTTTTTTTGATTAAACTTGATACTCTGATTAAGTGTGTTACGTATAGATTTGAGATTTATGAATATTCTAAAGCTCGACAAGATTTTGAAATCTTCTTTTGGAAAATGTTTACAGATAACTATCTCGAAATTGTTAAGAAAAGAGTCTATCAAGGAAGTAAAGGAGGAAAATCGTCTGCCCAGTATACGCTATATGCCTCTTTGTTAAAAATGTTAAAACTCATTGCTCCAATAATGCCTTTTGTTACAGAAGAAATTTATCAAACACATTTCAGAAAATTTGAAAAAGAAAAAAGCATCCATATTAGTGAATGGCCGAGATTTGATGATTTAGAAAAAGAAAACTATGATAACGTTTTTGGGGTTTTGAATGATAGATTAACCAGAATAAGAACTATAAAATCAAAATCAAAAAAACCTATGAACTCAGAAATAATTTTGACATTAGATAAAAAAGATCATATAAAATTAAATGATGTTTTGGAAGACCTTAAAAATGTTACAAACGCAAGAGAAGTGAAAGAGGGGAAATTTAAAGTTGAGTTTGTTGAATAAGTAAATGCCATTAACAAAATCGGAGGTTGAGGAAATCGTTGAGGAACTTGAGAAACACAAGGGCAGAGCTACGGAGTTGATAACGGTTTATATTCCCGCGGGGCAGAATATTTACACTGTTGCAGATCAGCTTGAGTCTGAGAAATCTACTGCGAAGAACATTAAATCAACTGGGACTAGAAAAAATGTTGGGAATGCGCTTGATAAAATCACCCGTTATTTAAAAGATTATAATAAGACTCCGGAGAACGGGCTCGCGATTTTTTGTGGCAATGTTTCAAAAGTTGAAGGGCAGGATGATTTACAACTTTGGGATATTGAGCCGCCGAAGCCGCTTAAGATGAGGATGTATCGTTGTGATAAAGAATTTGTTCTTGAACCGTTGAAAGAAATGCTTCAAGTCACGGAAGTTTTTGGGTTGCTCGTTATGGACCGGAAAGAGGCGACGATAGGAATGCTTGAGGGTAAGAAAATTGAAGTTCTTCATAAAATGACTTCAGGGATTCCTTCAAAGGTGAGGGCCGGGGGACAGTCAAGTCAGAGATTCCATCGAATCACCGAAGGACTTACGAAAACTTTTTACAAAAGAATTGCAGAAGAAATGAAGAGTTCTTTTTTTGAGATGAAGAAACTTGGCGGAATTATAATTGGAGGACCGATTCCCACAAAAGATGAATTTATCGATGGAGAATATCTTGCTACTGCGCTCCGACAAAAAATCATTGGTCGTTTAGATATTGGCGATAGTTCGGAATCAGGGCTTCAGGAACTTGTCCAGAAGGCGCAGGATTTACTTATGAATCATGAGATGACTCTTGAGAGAAAGGATGTTGAGAAACTTTTTTTGAATCTTGGAGAGAATCCTGCCAAGACGCTTCTTGGAGAAGGGAACGCGCGCCGCGCGCTTCAAAACGGCGCAGTTGAAATTCTTTATCTTTCCTCTAAAGTTCCGAAGCCGCTTACGAAAGAACTTTCAAAAATGGCAGAAAACACTGGTGCAGAAGTTAAGGTAATTTCAACCGAAACTACTGAAGGCGAACAATTTTTTAATCTCCAGGGTGGGATTGGAATGATATTAAGATTTGAGATTTAGATCAATTTCCGATTTGAATTGTCATAGAATAATTTTATACAGGTATCTAAATCTTGGATTAAAGGCATTTTCAAAGCATTTTTTGGAGAGGTCCATTTGAAATCTTTATGTTCTTTAGGGTTAATGGAAACTTTCCGTTTGTGATCTAAGCAGGCATGGAATATGTGGTAAACAAAATCATAACCCGGATACTTTACATACACTTTGTCAAAATAAGAAATTTTTGAAGGAGGCAAGGCGAATCCCGTTTCTTCTTGGATTTCTCTCATAATCGTGTTCAAAACAATTTCCCCCTCATCAACTTTTCCCGCAGGAACACCCCAAGTGTTTCCTTCTGGTTTATAGTCTTGCCTATGGAGCAATAATATTTCTCCCTGGTGTTCCACGAAACAACTAACTACCTCGAATCTTGAATTAAATTTTTGTGGCTTTTTTTTGTAAATCATGTTTTTTTAAGACTGTCCAGATTATAAAATGTTATCTTAAGTTGTCCCCCAATTTCTCGCAACCGTAAACAACCACTGCATTTGAAGTGAAGTCTTTTCTTATAGGATAAGTTTTTTCTATTTTACAATTTTCTTTTATATAGTTAGTTGGAGTAGAAGCATCAAATCCGACGATTGATCCGTCATTGAGAATATTTCCCTTTACAATTATGAATCTCACTCCTTTAATCCTTTTTTCGATGTCTTCTATTGTGAATGTTTTTGTCATTATGTTTTTTGGATTCGTATCTGCGATGTTTCCAGCAAGTTTCCTGTTAGCGAGAATGCCGATTAAAGGAGTTATTTCAAAGCTTCCGTAAATTGTTTGGTTCTCTGAAGAATTTTCTTTTACAAATTCCACAATGTCGTTTGTGAAGTTTATATTTGAAGAGCTTCCATAATCAATGATATAGAAAAATGAATTGAATAGAATAAAAATAGATAAGCAGATTCCGAGAATCATTTTGAAATTTTTTTGATCTTCAAATATGAAAATAAATTTTGTTGTAAATATAGCCAAGAATCCGATTATCAGTCCGAAGTATAGATAGTAAATGTCAGAGTAAACTACATAGAGTATTAGTGAAAATGCTGTTGCGAGAATTGGTAGCAATAGTTTTTTCTTTTCCTTGTCGAAGAGAAGATATAGAAATGTCCCTAAAGCAAGAATGAAATCTCCTTTGATGAAAAAGCTTAATACTGCGGATTTTGAAAGTCCGATCCCTGAAATTAGATTAAGTCTGAAGAAGAATATCTGATCAAGATAGGCACCTCTTGACAGTATTTGAAATATTATGCTTAATGAAATGAATACTGATGCAAGACCGATTAGGAATTTCCATATGTTTTTTCTTTTACAAATAATATAATAGATTCCTGCGCCTGCGAGAGGAAATAATGCATAAAGTCTTGTAGATAGAGCGAGACTGCCGAAGATTCCTGCTAATAAAGGTTTGTCTTCTTCAATAAAATAAATCATTCCGAGGATAAAAAATAAAGTTAAGTGGATTCCTGTAGAATAATCTGTTGTTAAAAGAGTGAGAAAACTGAACAAAAAAAGAGTGGCTGCGGTTATTGCTTGCGAGCCATTAAATTTATTTTTCACTAAATTGTAAATAAAAAAAGAACTTCCAATTGTAGCGAAGATAGGTATTAGTTTTAGCAACAAAAGATTGTTTCCTACAAATATTTCTCCAAAGGCCATAAGATAAATTTGGAGGGGCGGACTTGCGAAGAAGAAATCTTTGTAAGGGATTAATCCTTGCAGGAGAAGTTTTCCCATATACATATAAGTGAATCCGTCGCTGAATTTGAGCCGGAGTTCAAATAGCTTGATTACAAGGAAAAGAAATGCGATGCCCAGAAAGTATGGCAGAGTTTTGTCTTTGCTTTTTTTTGTGTTTTTGAATTCCATGCATTGCTAAAGGTAGAATACTTTTTTAACTCTCCGCCTTTTGTTTGTTGATGTTTAACCAGAAGTTTTTAAGGGAATTTCTTAAGTATGCAGTTGTTGGAGCTTCCGGACTTTTTGTAAATCTATTTTTTCTTGGTTTTTTTACCGAAATTCTTGAGATGCATTATCTTGTATCTGAAGTTTTTGCGTTTTTCATTGCTACCTCGAGCAACTTTGTTTTGAATAAGACCTGGACTTTTAGGGAAGAGATTCGCGATAAGTTTTCCTTTAAAGGAATAAAATTTTTCACTGTAGCATGCTTTTCTCTTTTGATTAATTTATTTTTCTTGTGGTTTTTTACAGAAGTCACAGGAATTTACTACCTGTTCTCTCAAGTTCTTGCGGCAGGATTCACGCTGATGTCGAATTTTGCAGGTAATAAGCTTTGGACTTTTAATTCTCGAATTTAGAACAAATCAATAACCCAATTTTTTATTCTATCTGAATCGCTGCAGTGATAAACTTTGTGTGTCATCTGATTTATGTCTTCTTCCAACTCAAGATTATTATTTTTTATTAAATCTACATTATTCTTCGATATTTTTATTTGAGGCGGCTTGAACATTTCTGGTTTGAAACCAAAACAATCTTCAAGTTCCTTAATTCCCTTATCAAGATATTCTTGGTTCTTATCGGTTCCAAACTCTTGAAATTCGTGAGTTACTCCATGCATGCCGATCGTTTTATTTAAACTTAGAATATAATTGCACCATTCTTTATTTTCTGAAACTTGGTTATTGTTGAAATTTGGAATTACCCAGAGGACATTTGCTTTGTCCAAGAGATTTTTGTCGCATTGAATTCCAGGGGTGACATCGTCGAGTTCTCTATGGTTCAAAAGTCGAAGGAGGAATAATAAAATAAATATTGTTAACAAAAAGATTATGATGCTTAGAAATATTTTTTTACTAACTTTTTTGTTTATGTTCAAAACCTTTAAAATCCTTCGCGACTTTTGATTTCCATGACTGATAATCAGGAGGGGGCAAAAATTTCTGGGAACATCTCTTCAAAAACTATGGAAGAAATGGATGAGGAGTCGGAGAAAGAAGACTTGAAAAAGATAGAGGCGATTCTTTTTGTTTCTGGTCGGTTTTTGACGATGCAGGATATCATTGCTTTGTCTGATTTGAATCCGATTATAATTCGCGAGACTATTGAGAAACTTATTGGGAATTATGAGAAGAAAGATTCTGCGATTTGCATTGTTCGAAAAGGTGAGCATGGGAATGAGATGTGGAAGATGGACGTCGCGCCAGAGTATGCATATTTTGTGAATCGTTTGGCTTCAGGTTCTTCGGAATTTACGAGCGCGGAGCAGGAAACACTCGCGATAATTGCGTTCAAGCAGCCGATGAAACAATCTGTTCTGATAAAAATAAGGGGGAATAAAGCATACGACCATATCAAAAAGTTTGTTGAACTCGACTTGATAAAAAAGAAAAAGATGGGGCATACGCATGAGCTGAATTTGAGCGAAGAATTTTATGATTATTTTAATTTGGATGAGGGAAATTTGAAGAAGAAGGAAGATTAGAAAGTATTAAATAAGTCCAAAAATCATTCCAAATATACACCTATCTTCAAAATGGATCCATTAACTTTACTCTACTTAACATATTCTTTCATTTCCCTTTATTTTCTAATTCTTTATTTGATCATATACATCCCTCATCGAAAAGAAATGCTTGTTTCCCCGAAAATTACAAAAGAATATCCTCTTTCCATGGTTGTATGCTGTTATAACGAGGAGGAGAGCATAGGGAAGGTTATTGATTCACTTCTAAATTCTGACTATAAAAATATAAAAAAAATAATTGTGGTTGACGATTGCAGCAAGGATGGTTCGTGGAAAATCATCCAAGAATATGCAAAAAAATATGATAAGGTTCTGGCGGTTCAGACTCCGGAGAATACTGGAAATGCCGCCGGCGCGAAAAATTACGGGGCACAATTTGTAAATACTGAATTGATTGGTTTTACTGATGCTGATTCTTATCCCAATAAAGAATCCATCTCCAATACTATTGGACATTTTGACGACGCAAAAGTTGGTGCGGTCACTTCACAAGTTCTTGCAGAAAATAGAAAGAATTTTCTTGAAAAAGTTCAAGTTATAGAATACAAAATGATTGTTTTCATGAGGCGGCTCTTGAGTTTTGTCGGAGGAATTTATGTTACTCCCGGACCTTTGGCGATCTATCGGAAGAGTGCTTTTGACAAAGTCGGAGGGTTTGATAGGAAAAATCTTACTGAAGATATTGAGATAACCTGGCACCTTGTTAAAGAGGGTTATATAATCCGAATGAGTTCCAACGCGAGAGTTTTTACGGTTGTTCCACGCAAAGCAATGGTTTGGTTCCGCCAAAGAATACGTTGGAACATGGGAGGTATTCAAACAATTTACAAATATAGAAAAAATTTTGGGAAAAGAACTGTCGGAATGTTAGGGCTTTTTATTCTTCCATTTTTTATTTTCAACTGGCTTTTGGGGCTGACTGGATTGGGCATACTTTCTTATCGTGTCTTAAGAACGATTTTTGTTAGGTACCTTTCGACAGTTTTAGCCATTGATTCAAATGTTGCTATCGTCACGTTTGGGGACATAAATCTTACTCCAAGCATACTTGTCTTCTTTGGGTTGGTAACAATAATCATGAATCTTTGGATGATTAGTCTTGGATTATCCTATGCTAAAGAAGAAGGAAAGAGAGATGGTTTCCATAGAGTTCTACTTTACATGTTTTTCTATGTGATGACCTATCCCATAATATTGGTTATCTCTTTCTTTAGAGTTCTTACTGGAAAAACTTCTTGGATGACAAAATGATAGAAAATATTATAAATGCCTCGCGGGTGATTAGAAAATGTTAAAGTTGGGAGACCCAAAGAATGCTTTCTGGGAAGCGCTTTTATTGACAATAATTGTTTTCATAATTGGACTTTTAATCGGCATGGCTGTTGAAAATTCAAGGGCAGGGAAATTAGAGGTTTCTCTTGAAAATGCCCAAGTCTCTTTAATAGATGTCTTGACTCTTGATAGTGTTTCCAGTCTTGGAAATTTAAGCTGTGATAACCTTATTAGTTCAAATCTTGCTTTTGCAGACCGTATCTATGAGGAGGCAAAAATTTTAAATAATTATGATGCTGCGAATAAGATAAGTGATAATATTAAAATTGTATATAAGAAATATGACTTGTTGAGAACTCTTTTATGGTCGGGCGCTTCAAAAGTTAGAATTCAATGTCCAGATAGGTTTTCAATAGTTGTTTATTTATATCAAAGAGAAAGTGCGAACATCGAGGAGAAAGCCGCGCAGAACGTTTGGAGCAAGATTCTGGGAGACTTGAAAGAAAGCCGAGGGGGAGACATTGTTCTTATTCCGATTTCGGTTGATAACGATTTGAGTTCATTAGCTTTGATGATTTCACAGTACAACATAAGTTCTTATCCTGTCGTTATTGTGAATGACCATGTTTTCACAGAGCCAGTCAAGATAGAGAATTTAGAGAGTTATTTGGATAACGATGATTCTTTAATTCGTCTTAATTAATTATATCTTCTTGAACATAAATATTAAAAAAGCGTCTTTAATTTGACGTTTAATGACTTTTGAAGAATGTTCTGTTTGCGGAATTTCTGGGACTGATGAAAGGCTCATGGAAGTGATTTCTTTGAAAGAAAAAGGAATTGTGAAAATTTGTGGGCGATGTTCTCAAAAGGAGCACATGCCAATTTTGAAAAGGCCGACGACGTTTCAGCTTAAGGAATCCGAGAGGAGCATAACGCCTTCGGTTCGGAGTCTTAATAGACCCGAGAGGGCGAATCCGGTTGATTCTCGAAGGACGGAAATGAATCTTCGAGAGATTGTCGATAAGAATTACGAGCGGCTTAATTCAACGGAGAAGAAACCAAGACCTGATTTGATTGAGCATTTTCATTGGGTTATAATGTGTGCGCGACGTCGCAAGAAACTTACTCATGAACAATTGGCGCGAGATATTTCAGAATCAACTGCTGCAATAAAGATGGCGGAGGAAGGAATTCTTCCCGAAGACGATTACAGACTTGTGAGCAAGCTTGAGAGTTTTCTTGGAATAAGACTCGTGAGAGATAGGGGTTTGGTTCCTGCCGAATATGAAAAAAGTCAACCTTCTCGTATTCTGAATTTTGATCCGCAAGTGATGCAAAATCTTACAATAGATGACCTGAAGAGAATGAAAAAAGAAAGAGATGAGACTGGGATTGGCGTGCCTCAACCTGGAGGAATTACGGGGGAGGAATCTGAAGAAATCGCAGAAGACAAATCGCCGAGCGTTTTTAGTTCGGGGGATTTAGAAGAAACGCGATAGGAGCAAACAGCAATCTTTTTAAATCAACTTAATTCTTAGTTATTATGGAGTTCAAGGTTTTGAAAAATTCTAAAGACGAGGCGGAAGTGCAGGTTGAGAATCTTACTTTAGCAGAAATTCTTAGAGTTTATTTGAACAAGGATTCGGGTGTTACATTTGCTGCTTGGAAAAGAGAGCATCCTACGGAAAAACCGATTCTTTCTTTGAAGACAAAAGGGAAGACTATAAAGAAAGCGATTGGCGACGCTGTTGCGGCGGCTGTGAAGGACCTTGACAAAGCTGAGAAAGATTTTAAGGCTATGAAGTAGTGTGGTTGATTACAACAATTTTTAAAAAGTCTCACATTTTGGATTTCAAATGAGTGCTCTGTTGTGGGTTCGAAATGAGGATGAAAAATTGTTTCGGGAAAAAATGTCTGTCTCTTTTAATCCACACAATTCTCGTCTTCTAACTTTATCGTTTCAGAATTTTGGTGATTTGGGCAAGTTTTATGATTCTTTTGTATTTGGCAGAATAAAAACTTGGAAATCCCTTTCGGGAGAAGAGACTCTTTTTGTGAGGGTTAGGGGAAACTCAATGCATGAAAAGGGTTTGGTTATAACTCCAAATTCTCAGATAGATTTTAGATATCATCGGCGAGCTCCCACAATTGATAGTCTAACTCCTCAGAATCGTGCGGAATTGATTTCGATTCACCCCCCTGATTTTGTCCAAAGTGTTTTTGAAACTTATTATCGAAGTTATGATGTAAAACGTCAAAATGAGAAGGATGGGCATTTTTTGCTCTACAGGGTGTTTGACGATTCTGATGAGGTTTGATTCTAACAACAATAATCCTTATTAATTCATTGCGTCTTTTTTTGGTATGACTGAAATAATGGAAAAAATTTCTGCGGGAAGTTTCGACTTGAACAAGTGGCTTTATGGCGGCTATGAATCTGGCGTTATTTCAATGATTGCTGGACCGCCTGCTTCTGGGAAAACGAACTTCGTGATTCTTGCGGCGTGCAGTCAGGCGAAGAAAGGAAAGAAAGTTATTTTTATTGACACTGAAGGAGGATTTTCTCCTGAAAGAGTTAGGCAGATTGTTGGCGATGAATATGAAAAAATTCTTGAAAATCTTTTTATTTTAAATCCGACGAATTTTGAGGAGCAGAAGAAAATTTTCCTGAATCTTTTGAATCGAGTGAAGAAGGAGAGTATTAGCTTGATTGTTGTTGACGGGATGGCGATGCTTTATCGTTTGGAACTTGGTTCTGCGCGAGAGAACCTGGAAGGCGAGGATGAGTTGGAGGATAAGGGCGCGCGAAGAAAAGACAAAAAAGTCCAGGAAGTAAATAGTGAAGTTGCGAAGCAGATGAGGATTCTTGCGGAAATTTCGAGGAAGGAATTGATTCCTATTTTAATTACAAATCAAGTTTACAATGAATTTCTTTCTGAGGAAGAATGGAAGAGAGGTGTGAAGCCGGAGGCGAATATTGTGGGGGGAGATTTGTTCAAATATTGGAGCAAAACGATAATTGAATTGAAGAACGATGGGGGAAAACGAAAAGCGATTCTGCTGAAACATAGAAGCATTCCCTTGAAAGAGATGAGCTTTGAAATTCGGAATGAGGGCGTTTTTAGAAAGGGTTGGATTTAGATTTGAAAGAAAGTGTCCCACCTTACTCCCGACTTCGCTCGAGTTATTAGTTCTCAAAATTTCTCTCTACCACGAAGTCGCTCGCCCACCCAAGGAGGAAACAAAAAATTAGCGCGCTCCGTGCGATTGAAAAAATGAGAATGAGTAAAATCATGTATGTTAAATTATCCTGGCGTTTTTTGATTAATAACTTTTGAAGTCCGAGTGCAACGAGGTAATATAACTCGCCAGTAACGCCCAAATAATATAAATGATTTCTACCTTTTGTTTACATGAGTGATATCAAATTTGAAGTAATTAAGAAAATTGCGGAGACGCGATTCAAGTATAAGGACTTTGGGAAAATTTCTGAACTGGATACGAACTCGCCGCCTAGCGTTTTTATAGGTTCGAAGTTGAAATACCCAAATGTTAATGTTGGAATTTTGAGTCCTGTAGAAAGAGACGAGAACGCGTGGGTTTACGACGACGCGAAATATTGGGCGGGCGAGAATTTTAGCATAAGGGAAGTAATTAGTTTGAGAGATAGTTTGCTTAATTCGCGGTTTAGGTCGAAAGTTACTGACTCGCGTTCTTCTTCGGGCGACTCGAGCCGATTCGTTAAAATTGCGCAAGAAATTGCTTTGGCTTCAAAGCCTGTTGATGTTGAGATTGAGCTTCGTAATAAAGTCGGACCTGGATTGCAAAAAGACAGAGTTCTTATGCCTCAAGGAATGCGGGGGGACTTGAAGAAGGCGAAGATTGTTGGAAATGTGAAAATTGATAAGAAGTTGGATAAAGTTATTAATGACGAGTTGAAGGCTTCGGAAGGAATTAAATATCTTTACAAGAATAAATTTGATGAATACACTTTGAGCAAGATTTTGAGCGTCGGGGTTTTGGGTTTGAAAAAAGATAAAAAACTTGTGCCGACGCGTTGGTCGATAACAGCGACGGACGACATGATTGGAAAGAATTTTCTTGAAAGAATTAGGGGATATAAATGGATTGAAGATTATGAATTGTTCCTTGGAGAATTTATGGGCAATTGCTATTTGATAATGCTTTTCCCGAATGTTTTTTCTTATGAGCTTTTTGAATTGTATCTTCCAGGAAGTTCATGGAATCCTGGGAATGAAATAAAAGCTTCGACGGATATGGAAGGTTTCCACGGAAGGAAAACTTACGCCTCGGCGACGGCGGGCGGTTATTACGCGTCTCGTTTACCGATTTTAGAATATTTAGATGGCATAAAGAAACAAGCCTCGGTTCTCGCGATAAGAATTGAATTGCCGAGTTACTGGGCGTCTCTTGGAGTTTGGGTTGTTCGCGAGAGTGTTCGAAAAGCGCTTGCCAACAAAAATCTTAAATTTACTGAAATGAGCGAGTTGGTGGAGAGCGCGAGGAAAATTGGAATGATAAAGTTTGGTTTTGATCCTGAAAAGATAATTAAGAAAAGTAAAGTTCTTGAAACTATAAAGACGCAGACGAATTTGTGGAAGTGGGTTTAATCCCGCCCACCCGCTCAAGATACAGAAGAGATAGCGCGCTTCGCGCGATTAATGTTAATGAGGTAAAATCACGAGGGGTTTTTGGAGTTAATCTATTTTTTATAATCGGCGCGACAGCGACGGAAAATCATTCTGATTTTATTTCTGAATTTTCCTCAGCAGCTTTCTTCTTCCTATACTCCTCTAAACGCTCTTTGTTTTTTGAGCAATTTGGATTGAAACAAAATTCCCATGGTCTTCGGCCTTTTGAAATTCGCATCACCATTGGGAATCCGCAATCGTTGCAGACCTTTTGAGGTTTAACGGATTTGATTAAGCCATTCGGTGGCAGCGAGTAAGTATTCCTACAATCTGGATATTTATTGCAAGCGACGAAGTATCTTCTTGTTTTTGGCGAATACATAATTGAAAGGTTACCCTTTTTGCAAACGGGGCATATGTTAAGTTTGTTTTCTTCTTTCTGTTCTTCTCTGAATTGAACATTCGCTTTTATGAGTTCCTCGCCTATTTTCTTTTCGCTCTTGATGAATTGATTTGCGATTTCAGTAATGGTCTTCTTGGCATCTTCCACGATTTTTTCTTCTTTCTTCACATGGTCCTTCTTTGCTTGTTGTATGGATTCCATTTCCCTTTCAAAGTTTCTGGTTAATGTTTCATCGATTATTATTGGGCAATATTTTTCGAGAGTTTCAATTAGCGAGATTCCCAAAGGAGTTGCCTTTATGCTCTGGTCTTTTATGTAATCTCTGTCGTAGAGAGTTTCAATTATGTTTGTTCTTGTTGCCTTAGTTCCTAGATTTCTTTTTTCAAGTTCGGAGATTATTGATGCGGGCGAGTAACGTTTCGGCGGCTGAGTTTCTTTTTCTTCGTTTCTTGAATCAAGGATTTTAACTTCGCCATCCAAATCAGGAAGGTCTAATTCTTTGATTCTATTAGGATAAACGGAAAGCCAGGATGATTTTTTTATTTCAGAGCCTTTTTTTATGAACGCTGTTTTATTGTTTTCAATATCAACATCTACTTTTATTGTTTTGTTCTCAACTATTGCGTTGTCCATGAAAAGCGCGAGGAATCTTTTTACTATAAGTTCGTATATTTTTTCTTCATCGCCACTAAGAATTCCTGAATCTTGACCTGTCGGATGAATCGAAGGGTGTGCCGGGTCTGACTTTTTACCTTCTATAGGAACCGAGCGGGTGATTAATTTTTGAACTTTGTATTTCTTTGAAAGGGTTTCAACTATTTCTTTATAGCTAATTGAAGGGGGAAGTTTTTGCGAGCTGGTTCGAGGGTATGAAATTAATCCTGCGAGATAGAGACTTTGCGCTGCGCGCATTGTTCTTTGAGGAGTTATTCCGTGGAATCGGTATGCTTCTGTTTGAAGAGTTGTGAGATTGAAGGGAGGGTTCGGTGCCATTTTTTGTTCTCTTTTTGTCGTGCTTGCGATTCCTGTTTTTCCTTTAAGGTCTTTGAATTTTTCAAGTTCGCTTTTTTCGAAGATGTCTCTGTTGTGCTGGAGCTCAATGTTTTCTGAGTTGGACACTCCGTGCAGTGCCCCGCCCGCCCGCCCTAGAGTAGGAACGCTTTCAACAGTTATGAAAACTTGCCAGTATCTTTGCGACTTGAATTCGGAGATTTGTTTTTCTTTTTCGACGATAAGTTTTAATGTTGGGCCTTGGACTCTGCCAATTGACATTATCCTGAACTTTCCAGTTGTTTTGATTGCGTTCATTAATGCTCGCGAGAAATTTATTCCGTAGAACCAATCGAGATAGTGTCTGGTTTCTCCCGAGATTGCTTGCCCCCAATTAATGCTCGGCAGTTTTTCATCGTATGATTTGTTAAGTTCTTTTTCTGTTAATGTAGAGAATTTCATTCTTGCTGCGTCCGCTTGCCCTGCTATGAATCGAACTGCGTTGAGTCCAATAACTTCTCCTTCGACGTCGTAATCTGTTGCAACTGTTATAGATCCCGCGCTTTTTGCTAATCTTGTTAGAGTGTCAAGATATTTTTTTGTGAAGTCGCTTTTTCTCGTGAAGGAATTTGGAACCCAGCTAATGTCAAAAACAGGAACTTTCGAACCACGAGTTTTTTGTGTTAATGTGAAAAGATGTCCGACTGTGCACGCGACGACTAATTTTTTCCCGTTTCTATCGACTTCATAGAATGGAACTCCTCCCGAACCTCTTTTTATGGATTTCCCTAATGCTGAAGAAATTTTAAGAGCTGCTTGAGGTTTTTCTGTAATAATTAATTCGTAGCCGCTGTCCTTCAGTTTGATTTTTGGCGGAGTGAATTCTTTCAGGGACTTTTTGGCTCGCGTAGTCTTTTTCCGCGTTTTTTTGGTGGCGGTTTTTCTCTTAGTGGCGGTTTTCTTAGAAGGTCCTTTCTCAATTTTTATTAATGATGAAACATCTACAGTTTTTGCTGGCTTTTCTATCGCATATTTCAAGTCATCTTTGTCAACAGGGAAGAAACTTTCTGCGAGCTTTTCTTCTTTTGATTTTTGCTGTTTTTTTGGCATATTTTATTTAAGTCCTTGAAGAATATAAATTTTTGTTTGTTTCCTGAAACCTGTTACCATTCTAAAATTACCAATAGGTAAGATTTAAAAAGACAAGTTTAATGACTATATTACAAAGCAATGGTTACAAAACAATTAAAAGTATACTGTTATCAGGATGTATATAATAAAATATATACATTAAACAATGCAAATTAAGCATAAAATGAAAGATAATTTTGACATTTTTTTCCGAAGAAAGCCGGCGTTAATGCTGGTCTCATTAAAGAAGAACACCAGGATGAGATATGGAAGCATTCTTGCAAAGGAAGTTGATTGCACTTACAGCCATGCGGTGAAAATTCTCCAGATTCTTGAAGAACTTAGCCTTGTCAGTTTTGAGAAGAGAGGAAGAATTAAGATAATTAAGTTGACAAAGAAAGGAAAAGAAGTGGCGGATGCGATTGAGAACATTCAAAAGTTGGTAAGATAATTCTTTATTTATTTTCAAAAAATTTATAATCTATATTCTTTAATGTATATGTTATGGTGATTAAATGGATTCAGAAACTTCGTTTGAAAAAGGGGATTTTGCATAAGCAGCTTGGAATTTCTCAAGATAGGAAAATTCCAATTAGTCTTCTCAATAAAATAATTTCTGCAGAATCGGGTGATATAATTACTAATCCTACAAAATTAGGAAATAGGAAAATAAAAGTTACTCGAGTTTTGGAAAAGCGCGCGAATCTTGCGAAGAATTTGAAGAATATAAAAAATTAATAGGGAACACAAGCGACGTAATTCTGGACGTGTGATTTGTTCGTTACGCAAAGGCCTCTTTCAGAACAGCATTTTTGGATTCCTTCGGCACATGTTTCTAATTCTAAAAGATAAATGGTTTCGCCCGACGCGACGCAGTTGGTATTTGTTTTTGATATGCCACAGCTTCCAAGAATTTCTGTTTCACTAATTGAAGAATCCGATTTTTCATTGATGACTAAACATTCTTCTGATTTGTTTATTATCTTTTCTTCTTGATTCAAATATTCCTCCGAGCCGGGATTGATTAATGATAGTTCTGTTTTGAGTTCGCTGCATTCTCCAACGCATTTTTGGAGGTCGGTTTTTTCATCTGTGATATTCCATGTTTTTGTAGTGAGAAAATAGACTGCGACTATGAGAAAAAATACGATTAGAATTAAGACCCAAGTTTGTACTTCACCCCTTTTTTTCATTCTAAATGGCCCCGAAGGGATTCGAACCCTCGACACCTGGATTTCTTTGAGTCCCGTTCCAAAAAGGAGAGGGTGTGAGGGAGAACCTTGGTTCTTCTCATAAGAGTCCAGTGCTCTAACCAGACTGAGCTACGGAGCCGTTTGTTTTTTGGCGATGTAGCAAACCTTTCTGTTTGAAGGAGAGGTTACTGTAAGGGGAATTCAAATTTCCCCTTATGAGCTACGGAGCCATGTTTATATTATCAATAAGTACTTTTTTAAATTATTCTTTTGTTAATAATCTATGATGGTGAAGTTTTGTCCGAAGTGTGAGAGTGTCCTAATTCCTGAAAGAATCGGAGATGGACTTGTTTCAAAATGTTTTCATTGCGGGTTTGTTCTGGAAGGCGAGAAGACGCCGTTAATTGAAATGGAGAAACTTCCTCCGAGGAAAATTGTCGGAAGAAAAATATCTGAGGGAGGAAACGAATTTGCGACATATGGTCACAAATGTCCAAAGTGCGGATTCGGAAAAGCGCAGGTTATAGACGTTGGGATTTTTTATTCGGACGAAGATAATTTGATTCTGTTAAAATGCGGCAAATGTGGTTGGTCTGAAAGATTGGGGCGAAAGGTTAGTTAATCGTTTTGAAAGAATTCCATCAATTGTAGTCTCGCCAAGTGTGAGCACACTTCGTGCATTTGAAGAACTTTGTCTCGGTTTCATCGGCTGCGCGCGTTTGCATCGTCCAGAAATATGCTTTCTTGTTGCTGCATTTTACGCATGGTTTTTCAAGTTCGATTACTGGATGAACTTCTGAATCTTTATCTGAAACGATATTAATTTTCTTCTTCTCCCCGACTTTCTCAGAAATTTTTACTCTCACTTTTCCCTTAGCAGTGTATCTGCATCGCGGACATCCGTCTTTGTTTTTCTTCTGAATCAGGACCGCACCGCACTTTGGACAGAATTCCATTTTATTACTTTTCTCAATAGGAATAGCGTTTAAATATTCTCTTGTTTGCTGATTCAATCGGATGCGTCCCACTCGCCCAACCCTAAGATAGCGCGCTTCGCTACTCCCGACTTCGCACGCGAGCTGAGTAAAATTGCCGCTACCACGAAGTCGCTCGCGATTGATGTTATTAAGATAAGAGATAAAATAATGGGGGATTTTAGGTTAAATCTTTTTGGAAACGTTGTAGCAGCGCCGGAAAATCCTAACTACAGAGTCCTCTTTCCTGTTTCGGTTTCTGCCATTCAAAGAATATTAATTTTACCCATCCTGCGTAAGGGGCTAGTTTGAAGGAGGCTTTGCCGACGAGTTGGTCCTCCGAGATTTTTTTCTCAGAGTCAAGTTGGCCAGGATTATTATCTCCCATTGTGGAGAAAATCTTCCCCCTCGTTTCATCATCTTCTATTTTTACAATTCTGTGAATTATTGGATTCTGATAGTTTGCGTTAAAGATTATTATATCTCCAACTTCTAATTTTTCGGGATTTGCTCTTGTTACAAATAAAATATCTCCTTTGTTAAAACCTTTTTTCATTTGGAATTCGTTGAAGTTAGTGTCGTTGATTTCGAATTCGGAATATTTTTGTTCGTTGTTGTCCCACCATGTTTCTGGACTGGAGAATAAATTTCCTTGATGATACATACTGCATGATTCGACGATTGCTAACGGAAGTGAGGTTCCTGTTGTAAGGCTAAGTATCGGGAAGAAAATAAATTTTATGAATACAAAAAGAAAAATGACTGCAAAAATCCAACCTTTAAAACTATCATCTTTCCATAAGAGATGCCAAAACTTTTTTAGGAATTTTTTTATTTTATCTAAATTTTCTTTTTGTCTTTCTTTTTTCTTTATTCTAATTTCCTCAATTTCTATTTCTCTTCCTTTCTTTTTGTCTTTAATATCAATCTCTTTTATCAAAATGTCGTCGGCATCGTCTATAGCTTTTTTAAAATCTTTGGAATCCATTACGACAAAAACACTCGGAAGTTTTTAAAATGTTTGACTTGGTAAAAACTTTTGGGAACGAAATATTTAAATAGTATCTATTCTCTGTGTATACACAAGGTATATCCTTGACCTCTTTTCAACCCAGCCGTGTTGCTCGATTGCGGGGCACGGCTCATAATCGCTCACCGTGACTTCGCGAGAACAATTCGCGTCGCAGGCACGGTTTATGTTCACTGGGTTTCTTTTTTACAAAAAAAGAAACTACACTGTTAGAAAAAAGTAAAATACATGGTAGAAAAAAGTAAAATACCAAAATGACAGACATATTTGACAACACGATGCTTTGCAATAAGTGCGATACGAAAATGCAGAAAGCTTCTGTTAAAAAGAATGGCTTTCTTTTGCGAGCCCTCATTTGCCCGAAGTGTGACGAAAAAGTGATCCACCCGACCGATGAGCAGGAATACAACAGATTTATAAATTTAAAGAATAAGGAATTTAGAGTGAAGATGAGACTTGTCGGGAATAGTTACGCGGTGTCAATTCCAAAGGAGATTGTTTTGTTCATTAGAGAGCAGGAAAAAATAATGGACAACATGGTTAAACTTTGCTTTGAAGATTTCGGCAGGTTGAGTTTAAATTTCAATAATATAAATGAGTTAAAAAAATAAGAAGATAAAATGACAGAAAAAGAAATTCAGTTGAAGGTTGTTGAAGCACAGCAAGACGATGCTTACAAGGGAATCGCAAGAATAGATGCGGAACTTATGAGGGAGTTGGGTATCAAGCGTGGAGATTTTATTAAGATTAAAGGGAACAGAGAGACTGTTGCGCTTGCGGATAGAGCATATCCTGCGGATGTTGGCGAAGATATAATCCGGATTGATGGAATAATTAGAAGGAACTCTAAGACTGGAATTGGTGAAGTGGTTAAGGTTTCTAAGTTGGAAATTAAGGAAGCTAAGAAAGTTATAATTGCTCCTGCCCAAAAAAATATTATGGTTCAGGCAGAGCCCGAAGGTCTTAGAAGAGGTTTGCTCGGAAGAGCCCTTGTTAAGGGAGATATTGTTGTTCTTGGAGGTGTACAGAGAAGGAAAGATTTACTTTCTGATGAATTCGGAGGAGAATTTGGAGATATGCTTGGAGATATGTTAGGAAACATGGGATTCAGTCAACTTGGAGGATTCACCCAAATAAAATTCATTGTCGTAAGCACAAATCCAAGTCAACCAGTTTATATTTCTGAAAATACTGAAGTAATTCTTAATCCTAAAGCAGTTGAGATTAATGAGGAAAGTGTTCCTGAAATAAATTATGAAGATATCGGTGGCTTGAGCGATGAGATTAAAAAAATAAGGGAGATGGTTGAGATTCCTTTAAAACATCCTGAGATTTTCCAGAAGTTGGGAATTGATCCTCCAAAAGGAGTTTTACTTCATGGACCTCCTGGAACTGGAAAGACACTTTTGGCGAAGGCGGTTGCGAACGAATCCGAGGCGAATTTTATTCTTCTTAACGGTCCCGAAATTATGAGCAAGTTTTATGGGGAGTCTGAGAAAAAGATAAGGGATATTTTTGAAGAGGCGGAGAAATCTGCGCCGGCAATTATTTTCATTGATGAGATTGATGCGATTGCACCGAAGAGGGAAGAAGTTTCTGGAGAAGTTGAAAGGCGTGTTGTTTCTCAACTTTTGACGATGATGGACGGTCTTAAGTCTAGAGGAAATGTTATTGTTATTGGTGCGACGAATAGAGTTAATTCTCTTGACCCTGCCTTGAGAAGGCCAGGAAGATTTGATAGGGAAATAGAAATTAATGTTCCTGGAAAAGAAGGACGACTTTCAATTCTTAAAATTCACACGAGAGGGATGCCTTTGAAGAATGTTAAACTTGTGGAAATTGCTGCTGTGACTCACGGGTTTGTCGGCGCTGATTTGGAATCTTTGGCGAAAGAAGCCGCGATGAACGTTCTTAGAAAACTTCTTCCGAAAATGAACCTTGATGCCGAAGCGCAAATTCCTCCCGAGATTCTTGACCAATTAATAATCAAGCAAGAAGATTTTATGGATGCTTTGAAAGTTGTTCGGCCTTCGGCGATGAGGGAAGTTTTGGTTGAGACTCCGAATGTTTCTTGGGAGCAAGTTGGTGGTTTGGATAAGGTGAAGAGTGAACTTATAGAAGCTGTTGAATGGCCGCTTAAGAATCCTGAAATATTTAAGAGAATGGGAATAAAACCTCCTCGAGGGATTTTGCTTTACGGGCCGCCGGGAACTGGAAAGACGCTTTTGGCGAAGGCGGTTGCAAAAGAATCTGAAGCTAATTTTATACAAGTTAAAGGACCTTCACTTTTGAGTATGTGGGTCGGAAAATCTGAAGAAGGAATGAGGAAAGTCTTTGAGCGTGCAAGACAGGTTTCTCCTTGTATTATCTTCTTTGACGAGATTGATTCACTTGCGGGTAAGAGAGGTTCAAATCCTGGCGGTTCAAGAGTTACTGAGCGTGTTCTTAACCAGATGCTTGCGGAGATGGACGGTCTTGAAGATTTGAAAGATGTTCTTGTCATTGGTGCGACGAATCGGCCCGATATGCTTGACCCTGCGGTTTTGAGACCGGGAAGGTTTGATAAGATTCTTTTGATAGGAGCACCTGAAGAAGAAGGAAGACTTCAGATTTTGAAAATTCATACTATGAATATGCCGCTTGACAAGAGCGTTGACCTTAAAGATATTGCTAAGAAGGCGATTGGATTTACTGGGGCGGACCTTGAAGCGTTTGTTCGCGAGGCGGCGCTTATCTCGCTTAGAGAATCAATGGATTCAAAAGTTGTTAAGAAGAAGCATTTTGATGAAGCTCTTAAGAAAATAAAGCCGAGCGTAAGTAAGCCGATGCTTGAAGTTTACAAAAAGATAGAAGATGTTTTTATTAACTCCGCGAAGTCTGCGATTCCGATGGAGAATTCTTATTTGGGTTAATACTTTTGTGTGTTGTTATAATTGTTAAGAGGTGACACACCATAAGATTTAAAAATGTTGATTCTTGTGAAAGGTTATGGAAAACGAAAATAATCAAGTAGCAGTTTATCATGCTGACGACGACAATCTTATTCGAGATCTAATTTCTAAAGTCATTGATTTCGCTTCTGATTGCAAACTGGAATCTCAGTTTCCAGATGGAGAAGGTCTTTTGAGTATATTAAAAGAAGGTGTTTCACGCCCTGCTGTTGTGATTACCGACTATCGAATGCCCAATGTTAATGGCGGAGAGCTCGTGGAGATGTGTGCTAACGATCCGCGTTATAGTGAGAATAAGGTTCCAGTTATCTTAATTTCAGGAGATCTTGATGATGTTGATCTCTCTACGAAAAAGAGAGCTTATGCAACTTTTGGCAAACCTTTCAATCTAATGGAGTTGAAATCAACCATTGAAGAAGCTGCAGAATATTCAAGAAATTCTTTGAATGATTAATTTTCATTAATAATTATGATGACGTCACAGTAAAATATTTAAACAAGATTTTTATTTGGTTCTTATGGGAGATAAAGAAAAAATACTAGGGGGGAAGAAAGGTCTTGTTGGAGACTTGGTTGCTACTTTTTATGATTTTTTAAACAATGGAAGGGGAGATATTGATTATGAAGTGGTTGATCCTGTAATAGGTTATGAGATTGTTCCCGCAAGAGAACTTTTGGACATGCAGGGTAAAAGATCTAAAATTTATTTGATAAAACCAGATAGACTTCCTTCTAGTCCCGAAATAAGAGCGATTGCTTCTTATGGCAAGAGAGTTATAATCGAAACAACAAGAGTTGATTTCGATGGATGGAGGCAGGAATTATCTCTTTCACAAGTTGGGGCATATATTCCTGAAAATCAGAAAACTGTCAAGATTGAAGGGGGAGTTTCTCCTATAATTAAAACTAGAACACAAAATGCTGCTAGAGGAATTGAACAGAAAGATGTAAGAACATTATTGACTATTTTAACGCCTTATGGATCTGAAGAGCTTGGGATTGCAGAGGATGCTCTCAATGTTTTGTATAACCAAAGTTGTTTTTTCCCTCTTACTGAAACATATCATTCAGGTAACTCTGAATTAGATTCTCTTGTTGGAGAAGATTCCGACTCTGGGGGTCGTGGAATCGGAACTCGACAGGAAATGAGGCAGGGGATGGAACGAGTATTAACTGAACTCCAAAGACCTGCTCTCTTGTTAAAAATGAGAGTTACGTCTAAAAAAATTATTCGTGCCCAGGTTTTTAGAATGACGGCTGAGGAGCTTAAATCCGAAATAGAAAAGAAAGTAGCTGAAAATCCTTTTTTAAAAATTGATTAAAATTCACTAAAGTTCTAATGTCGTCACAGTAACTTTTTCTTTTTCAATTAAGATTGTGTGTTCTGCTTGACTGACTTTGCTTCCCGCAATTTCAACTAGTTGAGAAAATTGATGAATGTTTCCGTTTTCTTCTAATTGCTTTAAACCGAATAGAGCTTTTGTGCCGAACTTTTTTATTAGCCAACGTGAGCAGAAAGGTAGAGCATCGTATTCTTGTTTTATGAAGTTTAGAACTTCACGAGCGATTGGACTTCTTAAGTTTTTTTCAGATATTAATTCATAAATTTCAGACGGCTTGCCGTCGCGGATTCTGCCAGAACCGTTTGTTGCGAATGGCTCGACGGCGTAAAGACCGTCGGAAAGTTCGGTACCTCTACCATCGTTTATGTTTGGGATGCTCGTTCCAGAATGGAGTTCATACTGATTCATGCCGTGTCCCGAGAGATTTATTACTGGGGAAAATCCGTGAGATTCAATTGTTTTTGAAATTTCAGCGCCGATTTCACTAGTTGAAATCGCCCCGCCCGCCCGCCCGAGACGAGATTGAATTAATTCCAACGCGGCATTTAATCCCTCTTCACTGGCTTTGATTAATTTTTTATTTTCTTCAGAATTTTCCAAATCAACAGAGAAAGCAGTGTCTGCAGTCCAGCCATCTATGTGAACGCCGAAGTCAACTTTGAGGAGTCCCTTTGCTAACGTTTCATCTTCGTGACTTGGAGTGTAATGCGCTGCGATATTGTCTATGCTGAGGTTTACTGGGAATGCGGGGTTTCCCCCGAGTTCGAGGATTCTGTCTTCGATAGCATTTGCTATTTCGAGCAACGGAGTTCCAGTTTTTATAATACTTTTTGCGAACACTCTGACTTGCGATGCTATTTTTCCTGCCTGAATTATTTCATCTTTATCTGTTTTTGAAGTGCCTAATTTTTGAGAAGAATCTTTTTGAGTTTTTTGCTTAGGTAAACTTTTTGAAGTGTCAAGGTTTTGAGTCGTAACTGCTTTTTCTCCATTACCCCTGCCTGTGCTTCCACCGTATTGTTTTTCTGTCATTTTCTAAAAAGATTAGCTTGGTTTTTAAGGTTTGAGTTTTAACTTCTTTCTCTAACTCTTCTTGACTTTGGAATGAAGTTACCTATCTTTTTTTCTGATGCCTTTCCACAGCCGAGAAAATCTTCTTTATATTTCATGACGAGGAAACCTCTTTGCCCCGTTTCAACATCAAGGTCGCGGCCTCTTATCCAATCTTCAACTTGGCTTTCAGTGAGGTCAAAAATGTTTTTAGTTATTTGTTCCTTTAGAAAGTTTACTCCTTCTATACTCAATCTAACACCCCATTCAGAAACTTTTCCGAAGTAAATTCCGACCCTTTCAACAATTATCTTGCTTTCAATCTTTTTTAATTTGTTCACACTTAAATCTCCTGAAAAAAAGAAAAGTCGTTCTTTTCCCCTCATAATTAGTTCTCCAGGAATTTCTTTTATTCCAAATCTTTCTACGAGATCTTCTTCTATCTTTTTCTTTTCGTTGACGTTTAAGATTTTCATCGGAATGAATTTCCGAATTTCTTGATTTTGGTTTTTGTAATTCATTTTATTTTTTTGAATTTCTCTGTTTCCTTTATTATTTTACCCATGGTTTTGATGGCGAGTGCGGGATATCTTCCGATAGCGGTTTCTTCAGAGAGCATAACCATATCCGAGCCGTCGAGAACAGCATTAGCTATATCTGTTATTTCCGATTTTTCGGGAGATTTATGTTTCACCATGGACATCAACATTTCCGTCGCAGTGATTGCGATTTTGCCCTTTTT
>JAHJMH010000064.1 GCA_018821425.1 Nanobdellota archaeon | reverse complement strand
AACATTCTCTTCAGCAAATCAGGAACCGTTTTCTGGATTTTTTCTGTCTTTGGTTTTGTTATCGTTGGCGCAGGAGTGGCCTTGAGAATTGGTTTCCTGGATTTCCAAAAGAAAAAGTTTTCAAAAAAAGATGTTCGTCAGATAGTTCAAGAAGAGGTTGAGAAAAAGTCTGATGGAAAGAAAGAGGGAAAAATTTAATTGTTTATCTCTTTTCTTTATTTCTACTTAAAAATCCCTTGAGGAATTCTTTGTTTTCTTCGGAGCCTTTCTTCACTTCTTTTATCGAGTAAACTGAAATCCCTGCTTTTTCATGCTTGGCTGTTTTTAGATGAGCCATTAACTTGTCATTTATTTTTTCACTTAAAAGAACATCCTTGTCTGCAAGAGTCGCAATCTTTTTTGTGTTTGCCATCAAGGTTCCAAGGCTCATGAATTTGAGTGTGCCGCCGATTCCACGGGTTCCGCCTTCTTGTTTGACAATCATTGAACCATGATTTAAGGAAATTCCAAAGTTTATTTTCTGTTGGAATAGTTTGTTGTGATTTTCAATAATTTCTTTAGCTTTTCTTGCGATGTCTAAAGCTGTCTTTTCATTCTTGAAAGTTTTTGTTTTCTCTGGTGCGAGGATGAAGAATAGTGTGTCATGGCTTTCGTAAGTTGCTGCCTTGCACTCTTCGGTCATGTCAGTTATTGCTTGAAGGGTTTCTCTCGCGTTGCCTTTCTTTGAGTGCGCTTCTTCAGAATTTTTTATACTAAGAGCAACGACACAAACTTCTTGTTTGTTCCCTTGAATTGAAAGTGAAATCTCTGCTTTGCTTCCCGGATTAACAAGCGCTTCTTCAGATACTTTGGATTCATGAACTGAAATCACATGATCTTTTTCTTTTTCGTGTCTTCTTTTAATCTTTGATGTAATGTAACCGATGAATGTTTTTTGGTAGCCTTTTCTGTAGGCAAGGAAAGCGACAAATCCCAAAAGTAGAATTATGAAAATCCAGACGAATGTGTATCCTCCAATTCCTCCAGATGCTTCTTTCACTTCAATAGCTTTCCCCGTTAATGCGACATTTTTAGATACTGTGCTATCGCCGGATATCACTTCAACATTATAGCTTCCGTCGGGAGCAGTAATCAAATACTTTCTGTTTTCATCGACCTTGAGATAAATGTCAATACTTATCGTTTCGTCTCCAACTTTGATGAGTGTCGTTTCGTTGTATGGAATGTTTCCGGTGTTGTTCACCATTAATGTTCTGTTGACTATTTCCATGGCTATGCTCTCCTTTTCAACTACTGAGAATGTAGAATCCTTTTCTATTCCTTCTGCGGCGACACTTACTCTCCAAAGCGAAGGCGGTTCATTATATGTCAATGGGAACTCCAAAAATTCATTTGTTTGTTTTTGTTCTTGGCTCACAATTTTATTGTTTTTATTTTTTATTTTTATAGTTGAAGTTGCGTCTATTTTTTCTCCAGATTGATCGTAAAGAACTGCTTTAACTTTCATATTTGTTCCGGGTTCCACTTCCGTTGTGTCAAAGATAATTTCAAGACTTGTTGGCATTTGATTTATTTCCATGCTACTGCTCGCGAATCCGAGGTTTGTTGTTTCTCCTAGGGGGTCTGTCCCACGAATGTCTGTTCTTACAATGTAGGTTCCGGCAGCCATGTCTCCAGGAATTTCAAATTCCATTGAGAAAACTCCGTTGCTGACTATTCCCTGATGAGAATTAATTGTGTTTTCTTCCTGTGTGATTTTCAGTTCAAATATTCCTGTCGTGGCTTTCCCATTTTCGTTCGTCGCGATTCCGCTTATTTTGAGAATTTCTAAAGGATTGAAACTGTTGTTTTCCATTTGAAGTTCAACGTTTATCAGATTTGAGATTTTGAATTCGTTGCTTAATGAGTAGCTGTCAACTTCGTTTTCAAGAACGGCTTTTATTTTGCAGGCGCCTTTCGTTTCGCCGATGAATCTTTTTATTAGGTAAACTGATTTGTCGAGTTTTTGCACTTCGCCCGGAAGGATTCCGATTGAGTCTTTAGGGAATTTGTATTCTTGACCGCTGCAAAGGAGAGAAACTTGGAGGTAGTCGTAAACGCCTTGAGCGGAAGTCACAGTTATTGGAAGGTTTATTTTTTCGCCGTAGTTGTAGATTGCTCTTGGCTGCTGTTCGAAAATGATTGTTGCCGCCGCTGACATCATCGGAAGAATCAAAAGAATTGAGAATGATAATAGCACCGCGATTTTCGTCAGACTTTTCATGAGGTGAGGAGACAAATATTATTTATAAATATTTAGTCCGGGTAATATTGTCTTTAATAGGTCAATGAGATACTGTCCTAAATTATTTAAAGCCAAAAACTTAGTTCTTTTTATGAAATTCGAACATATTCATCCAGAGGCTCCGGTTTCTTCCGGAGAATGTCTTTGGAAATCTCAAAAGGAATGATTCTAGTGGTAGCTTTCTGTCTGTGAAGGAGAAGATAATACTTAGAGATCTTGAAAGATTTAAGGGGAAAAGTCCATATTTTGCAATAAGATATATTTCGAGAAAAAGAGATATTGCATCGAGTACGATAAAATACATTCTTAAAAAATTGAAGGAGAAAAAGATTATTTATTGTAATGGGAAGATTGAGATTACTCCTTTGGGATTTTTATTAATTAAACAATTAGGATTTTTTGAATTTTCTTAAAATGGAAAAGATCTATTCTCATTTCGGAGATTCCAAAATTCTCTTTACTAAAAAAGATTTAACAAAAATTGGAAGGATGAAAGGCGAAGTAAATGTTGTTTCAACAGTCTGCCCCGATTATTCAAATAACGGCGCGTCTTATACTTTTAATGGGAAACTAGGGAGGGGTGTGGGTCTTGTAGCTAAGAGACATTTGGAATTTGCTCCTATTTTTTTAGATGAGCTGAAGAAAGTTGATTTTGATCCTCATTATCTAATCCTTACTGCAGACTTGCCAGAGTTGGTTGATTGCCAAAAAGGGTTTTATCTTAAAGTTGCTGATTCTAAGGAAGACTATCTCTCAAGATGTCGAAGCTCTTCAGAAGAGATTTCAAAAAATGTTTCTTCTTTTGGGAAGAGTAAAACATTTTCCGCGTTTTATGGAGGGCAGGGAATCGATTATCTGAACATTCAAGAAAATGTTGCTAAAAATATTGAGATGCGTGCTCAGAAAGACAGAGACTTCAGAGGTCGCTTTAATTATTTTATGCGGGAAAGGAAAGATCTTGCGGAGAAGTTTAGGGGCAGATCCTTATCTGATAGTGAATTAGAAGCTGCCGCCGCCCATGGAATGAGTCTTTATGTAACTCATGGAACTCTTTTGAAAAGGTTTTTTGAAAAGGAGAATTTAATTGTTCTTAATCATGCAACCGCAAATTTGAAGAATTTTTTCATGTGCGAATTTGTAGGGGGTTACGAATATCTCAAAGATTCAATGAACTTCCCTATCGGGATTATTCCTGGAGATTTTTACTAATGGCTTCGAGAATTTATTTTATGAAGATTGGTCCTTATTCCGTTGGTGATGGGAAAGATAAATTTAGAAAACTTTCTTTGCTAACGACTCAAAGAATAAATCCTCCTTTATCCGAGTGTAAAATTAGGAATTATCTCCCTAGAAACTTTGATTTTAGAAAGATAGATCTTGTTATTTCTTCTGATCTTCTTAGGGCAAAAGGAACTGCTAAATTTCTAAGAAATAATTTTCTTAGGAAAGAAATTAAGATAATCTATACTCCTCTTTTGAGAGAAATCCTTTTTGACGTTGCTGATCTTTGTAGTGAAGAAGAATATAAATTGTTTGGAAGTGATATAATCAGAAAGATGTTTATAGAACATTTTGCACAAGATAGATTGCTTGAGAAGCACAATAAAATATTGGACCAGTTTAATGAGCTGAGGAAATTTCTGGATGAACATAATTCTCGCGAGAATATTCTTCTAGTTTCCCACACTTTTTTTATAAAACTTTTT